>JAFAIW010000117.1 GCA_019236495.1 Vulcanimicrobiota bacterium
GGCGGCGCGGGAACGCAGCCGCAAATTACCGGCCCGGTCGAGATTCCCGTAGGGAACGTCAACGGTCTGGGTTTTGGTGATGCGCGCGCACAGCTTTCGGCCAGCCCGTCGGAAATTCGCGTCCAACACGGCAGCGTGCTCGTCGGAACGACGCGCACGCAGGTCAATGCGTCAGCCGGACTCAGTTCGGGCACCAGCAGTGTCGCCGTCTTCGCTGCGCACGCCGACTTGAGCGACTTCAACGATTTCTTCGCGACCGGCGACACGCTCGCGGGCCGCGGTAACGTCGCGCTCGCGTTTTTCCGCACGCCGACAGTGTTCCGCACGGCAGGGGACGTCGACGTCGCAGACTTCCGCTACCGCCGTCTCCCGATCGGCGACACGGATGCGGACTGGTCCGGCGCCAACAATCACGTGCGCGCGCGCTTGCGCGTCGGCGGTACGCACGGCATCTTTGAAGCGAGTGGAAGCGCGGATTTCGCAGCCTCGCCCTCGATCGCGGAGATTATCACGCATTCGCAATACAACGCGGTCGGCCGTTTGCAAGGCCTCGACTTGACGACGTGGCTTCCCGCAATCGGATTCCCGCAAGTGCCGATCACCGGACGCGTCGACGCGCATACGACCCTGCGCGGGCGCTACCCGCGCCTGGTGTTTCAAGCGGACGCGGCGTTGCGTGACGGCACGATCGGACGGATTCCGATCGATCGCATGCAATTGAACGCCGTCGCTAACGGACGACGTATCAGCGTCTCACAAGTAGCGCTCGCCATCCCCGGAGTGAGCGCGCACGGCGCCGGGGTTTTTGGATTTCGATTGACCGATCCGATCGCGTTCAGCGCGCAAGCCACGACCACCGACATCCCGATGCTCGTTTCGCAGTTCACGCGCACGCCGATGGGGATAACCGGCGAAGCGCAGTCGTCGTTCACGATCGCGGGCAGTATTGCGTCGCCCACGTTCTCCGCCGGTTTGGAACTCAGCAACGCCGACATCCGCGGCGTCGCCGTCCCGCATGCCGTGGGTTCGTTTGCGCTCCGAGGGCGAAGCGTCGTCGTCAAAGATCTCGAAGCGAATTTTACCAAAGGCAGTTTGGCGGTGGCCGGCGAGTTGCCGCTCGAGCTTTCGCCGCTCGCGATCGGACCGCCGGGCGCGCCGTTCAATTTCGATTTCTTTGCGCGTGCGCTCGACGTCGGAACGTTTACGCCTCTTCTACCGGCCGGGACGAAGTTGGGCGGCATTGCCGACGGACACGTCGCGATCGGCGGCACGGTACGGGCGCCGGTCGTCAACGGACAGCTCGCGCTTACCGACGGTTCGTACACCAGCGGCTTCGAGACGACGCCCATCACCAAAGCGGCGGCGACGCTGTCGTTTTTGGGAACGAAAGCCTCGCTCTCGCACCTTCACGCGGCGCTCGGTCGCGGAACGATCGATGGGGACGGCGACATCGCAATCAATCGCGGACAAACGCAAGCCCTTATCACGTATCGCGCCGACATGACGGCGCGCGGTGCGCAGCTGAATTTTCCCGAATACGGCAGCGGCACGCTCGACGGCCGAATCACGTTGACGAAAGGTGGCCCGGGCCTCGCGCTCGCGAGCGGTTCTGTAACCGCGACCGACACGATCATTCCGTTCACGACGCTGCTGCGGAGCGCGGGCGGGGCACCGCAAGGTCCGAACGCCGGACCCCCGCCCCCACTTCCGTTCAACGTTGGGTTCGATCTCGATCTCACTGCCGGTTCGAACGTCGCGGTGCGCGCCAACGCGCTGGAATACGGGGTCGACATCGGCGCGCGCGGGCGCGTGCACTTGGCCGGCACGCTCGCGAATCCAACGATGGACGGCACGTTCGATGCGTCGGGCGGTTCGCTCACCTTCGTCGGGACGCACTTCAAGATCCAGCGCGGAAACGTCACGTTCGATCCGACGAGCGGCATTGTGCCGCAGCTGTACGTGATTGCGACGTCGCACGTGCAGAACCCGGATCCCGATCCAAGCCGCAATCCCACCGGCTACGCCGACATCACGATTCGCGTCACGGGATTTGCGACGAATCCGCAACTGAGCTTCGAATCGAACCCGCCGGGGTACAGCGAAGGACAGATCATCGGAATGCTCACGCCCATCGCGGTGATCAGCGGGATTCAGTTCGACGCCACCGGCCAACCGGTGCCGGCAGGACAGCTGGCAGGCGCCCCGCCGCCCACGAGCGCGCAGCCTCTGCCGCCCGGTGCGATCAGCCGCCAGAACGGCATGATCACGGTGGGACAGGAGGCCTTCAACATCCTCAACGCGCGATTTGCCACCAGCTTGCTTTCGCCGCTCGAGTCGGCTTTCGGCGGGGCTTTCGGATTGCAAGACCTCAACGTCACGGTCGGCTACGGCGGAACGCTTGGTTTCAGCCTGCGCAAGTCGATTGCGGATCGTCTCTCGGCCGTCTACGCGGAGTCGTTCGGCTACCCGCAGCGTCAGACGTTCGGCGTCGAGTACAATCCCAATGCGTTCACCGCAGCCGACATGACGTTCTACATTCAGAATACGGCCACGCCGCTCTTCAGCAGCTTCGGCGTGCCGGTATCGACGAACGTGCGCGTCACGACGGGTCAAGCCGTGCAGGGCAACACCGGCTTCACCTTCCTCTATCAGCGCCTGCTGGAAAAGGTGTTCTAGCGCCGTATGAGCACGCCGAAACGGGCAAAAGGGCATCGTCCGGGGGCCGCGAACCAGCGAACGCCGGGCCGAAACACTGCGCGACCCTCGCGCGTTACCCTAGCTGATCGGCGACTTTTCGAACCTAGGAAAGAACTGTTGATGACCTCTAGCCTTCGGCGTGCGCTCCGGGCGCTCGTCCGTGGCGCAAGCTCCGTCCTTACGGTGATCGCCATGCTGGCGCTGGTGCTTCCGCCCGCGTCGGCGGCCGGTCCACCGCCGAAAATCGTCTCCGTCGACGTTAGCGGCAACGTCCACGTCCCAACCGACCGGATTCTTGCGGTGGTTCGGGCACGTCCCGGCGATTCGTACGATCCCGCGGTCGTGCAGCAAGACCTCGCGAACATCTTCGCACTCGGCTATTTTGCGGATCAGGTCCCGCCCCTCATCCGGCAGCGGCCCGGCGGCGTTGCGATCACCTATCGCGTCATCGAGAATCCGGTGATCACGCGCATCGTTTTCACGGGCAACGCGCACGTCACGTCAGACTCGCTGCTCGCGCTGATGGATACGTCGGTCGGTCAAGTGCTGAACTCGAACACGTTTCACGAAGACGTTCTGAAGATCAATTCGTACTACGACCGGATCGGATACCGCGGCCAGCTTCCGACTCACGTCAAGGATTTGAACATCGATCCGCAGACCGGCGTCCTCACGTTGACGATTCAAGAGGGGCTGACGGTGCGTCAGGTGCTGATCAGCGGCGACCCGCTGCTCCCCCCGACCGTCATTTTGCCCATTCTGGCCGTCAAGCCCGGCGTACCATATTCGGAAGAAGAGCGCGACAAAGACATCGACGCCGTCAAGAAGCTCTACGACAAGTACGATCTCGTCTTAGGGGATTTCGAAGGCGGTATCGACGCGTCGACGATCGATTTGAAAAACTACACGGCCGACGTTCGCTACACGATCGACGTCGCGCGCGTCGCCGCGATCGAAATTACCGGAAACACCAAGACGAAAGATCAGGTCATTCGGCGCGAGCTGCGTTTGAAGCCCGGCATGGTGTTGACGCAGCCGGCGGTGCGCGCCGATTACGAACGCCTGAATCGCACCGGATTTTTCTCGAAGGTCGAGCCGAACGTCAAACCCGGACCGGATCCAAAGAAGCCCGCCGACGTCACGATCGTTTGGACGGTAACCGAACAGCGCACCGCGACCGCCACCGTCGGCGCGGGCTACTCCGGTGGGATCAGCGGTCAAGGCCTCTACGCGACGCTGGGCGTTTCCGACAACAATCTGAACGGCACAGGAAACGGCGGGTCGGTTCAGGTGCAACGCGGCTCGCGAAACTATCTCGCGCAGGCGCAAATTTCGATCCCCTACGTCGGCAAAACGAAACAATCCCAGCGATACAGTTTGGGCGCGACGATTTTCACGCAAGGCCAGACGAACTACTATCCGATCTATCAGACGAGCAGCGCTTCGACGTTTGCCTCACCACCGCCGGGTGCGAACACCAACGTTCCGGTGACGATTTTCCCGTCGACGGGTTCTACTGCGATTTCGGGCGTCGTCTCGACCAGCATCTCGAAATCCGCAGGCATCACGGTGCAAGTCGGACGTTGGCTGAGCGACTATACGAAAGGATATGTCGGCGCCGGCGTCTCGCGCGTTTCAACCGACACGACGGTCCCGGCGCCGTACTACTTCCAGTCCGGTCAGCCGAACTTGAGCGTTTTCGTCGGGCCGACGCCCAACCCGATCACCGGCAGCCAGCCCGTAAACGGGTCGTTCGGCATCAATGCGCCGTCGATTGCGAACATCAATACGGGCCAACCGTATAAGTTGAACACGGTCAACCTAGGCGTGACGACGGATACGCGCGACGACATCTTCAATCCGACGCGCGGGCACAACGTGTCGCTCGCGGAGGAGTTGAGCGCGCCCGGGATCGGGTCGGATTTCCAATATTCGAAAACCACGCTCGATATGATCAGGTTTTTCCCGCAAAAGGAGGGCGCGACCGTCGGTCTGCACGGGCAGCTCGGGTATTCGACGGGCGCCTTGCCGCCGAACGATCTCTTCACCTATTCCGATCAACAGGTCCGCGGTTACAATAGCGTGTTTTACGGCACGAATGCCCTCTTGGGTCAGGCGGAGTACCGCCACCCCATCCTCTCGGATCGCAAGCTGGTGTTGGCACTCTTCATCGACGAACTCGGATACAAGATTCGCGGCGCGCCGCCGCTCTTGGATCCGTACACGAATCGGATCATCGGCTATCCCGGCAACGTCACGTGGCGTGGTGACGCGGGTTTCGGCGTGCGCTTCGACTTGCCGCAGCTCGGACTGCACACGGTGCGTCTCGATTTCGCGCGTGGTAGCCAAGGCACGCACCTCAGCTTCGGCATCGGGCAGAGTTTTTAGTGGCGAGAATGTTCGTGGCGTCGAGCGAGGTGCGCCGGTCGGGATATTTCAGGGCCCCTCGGGGAGAGTTTTGCTTGTCAACCAGGCGTCGGCCCCACGCAATGGGGGGCCCCACGAAGTGGGGGGCGCGGAGGCTAGGCCGGAGCGCCTTTTAAACATGAAGAATCGCATAGCCATCACTGCTGCGTTAATGCTTGCGGTCGCGCTACCGCCGGTTGCGTTGGGCGCGGATCTGACGGACATCGGCTATTTGGATCAAGCGCGAATCGGCACGTTGCCGCAATTCGTCGCGGCGAACCGCCAGCTCGGCCAAGCGAAGGCGCAGCTCGACAAGCAATTTGCGACCGCGATGCGGGGGGCCCATTCGCAAGAAGATCAGCAGCGAGTCGTTTCAGATTTCCAGCAACGCTTCTTGCAAAAACAACGCGCCCTGCTGGCGCCGTTGCTCGAACGCGCACGGGCGGCCGTGGCCTCGGTGACGTCGAGCAAAAACCTCTCGGTGGTCGTCGACAAACGCATCGTGATCTACGGCGGACAAGACATCACCCAAGAAGTGATCGACCTGTTGCAGAGCCCCGCTCCAATCGTTCCACCGGTGAATACCCCCGCGCCGTCCGAAATCGGGTTCGTCGATCAAAATCAACTCAATCAAATTCCGAAACTCAAATCGGCGAACGACGATTTCGACAAGTGGCAAGCGCAGTTGCAACAATCTACGCAAGCACAAATGGCTAAAGCGAAGAACGACGACGAACGGCGCCAGATCCTCAAGACCTATCAACAAACCGTATCGGATCGCGAAAAAAGTGAGCTGCAACCGCTGGTCGACCAAACGAAATCCGTTATCGGAGACGTCGCGCGCAAGCATAATTTGATTCTCGTCGTTGATTCAGGCGATCTCGTCTATGGCGGATCGGACATCACACAGGATGTCCAGAATGCGCTCAAGTAGCGCGCTCTGTGCCGCCGGCATCGCGGTTGCGTTGCTTTCGAGTGCGACTGCGTGTGCGCGCGCACCCCGCGCGGACGACGCCACCGTGCGCGGCATCGGATACGTGCGACTCGAGGAGGTCGTCAAGAAGCACCCGCTTTACGGCCAGCTCGCGCAAATCGACTCCGATATCGACGCGTTGTCGCTCTCGACGTTGCCGGTCGCAATCCCGCGTTCCGGCGCGGAATTCGCGCAACAAACCAAAGAGCTGAACGACGAACTGCGTGCCGCACAGGAGCGCGCCAACGGTATCATCGCCCAAAAGCAAAGCGACTATCAACGCCGCGAGCAAGAGGCCATCAACGCGGCCATAACCGCGGCGGGTGAAAAGCCGCCCTCAGCGCCGGCTGCGGGGATGCAAACGACCGCTTCCGCCCAAGCGGCAGCCGTCGCCACGCAAGCGAACCAAGATTTCCGTTCGTACCAAGAGGCCGTCATCGCGCAAGACCGCGAGGCGACCGCCGGCGTGACCAGTAAGCTCGAAGATCGCGCAAATCGTCAATTCGCGCAGAAGGCCAACGAGCTGCAGCAGAGTGAATCCGCGCAGGCGCTCGAGCTCGCAAGCCACGACTCCGCGCAACGCTTGGCGTTGCGCACGAAGCTCTCCAATCTTGCGCTCGACGACGCCGCCCGGAACGACGTGAAAGGTCAACTTGCCGCCATCGATAGGAAAGAACTCGACGAGATGACCGTGGTTCGCAATCGCGACCGTGCGACGCTCAATGCATTTCAATCGCAGTTGCGGGCGCAGACCAGTGCTGAAATCGCCAAAGAAGTCGGCGCGATCCACGCGCAGACGCAGGCAAAGCTCCAGCAGCGATCCAGCGAGGTCAGCTCGCAGGTCGCATCGCAGATTCGTGGCCTCGGGACGGGGTCGTCGGCAGGCCTTTCGCCCGCGACCCAAGCAAAGATTCAACAAATCGACGCTCAGTACAAAGCCCAGTTCAAGACCGACGTCGGCAAGACGATCGCGGACTATAATGAAACGAAGAAAGCACTCGACGCGCGTTTCGCGGCATTGAACGGCGCCGCCACCGGTGCGCAGGGCGCTGCGGGAAGGCAACTCGACCAACTCCACAAGGAGCGGAGCGATCTCTACAACCAAATCGTGGCCCAAGTGCAGCGTGAAACGCAGAGCGTTGCGGCCGCGCGCGGTCTCAAGGTCGTTTTCATCGACGTCGTCGCTCCCGCGGGCGGCATCGATTTGACCAATGACGTCGCGAAGGACGTAGAAAGCTTGCACGAATGAACGCTCGAACGGTCGTCATCGCCGGCGCGCTCCTCTGCGGCCTGGGAGGATGTTCGACGTTGAACCACGGGTCGGTCGGTGTCGTCGATACCGAGCGATTGACGCGGAATTGGCCGAAGTTTCAAAACTACAACAATCAGTTCAGCGCGGACATGGCGGCAATCGACGCAAGCCGCGTTCCGAACAAGCAAAAGGCTTCCGAAGCCCAGGCGTTACAGGCACGCATGGCGCAAGCGCAAGTCGAGCTTGCGGGAGAGATCAAGGATGCAGCCAAGCAAGTTGCCGATCGCGATCACCTTCAATTGATCGTCACGCATCAGTTCGTGGGATACGGCGGCACGGACATCACGCGCGACGTGGAAAAGATCATGAACATCACGGAGAGCGCCAGCCCATCTCCGTGAGCCAAACCCTCGGCACGGTTGCACAATTGGCGAAACGCGTCGAGGGCACGGTGAGCGGCGACGGAACGGTCAGCGTCGCCCGGATTGCGGCCGTCGACGATGCCGATGCAACCTCGCTGACGTTCGCGACGGACGAAACGTATTTTTTGCGTGCTTTGGCTTCGCCGGCCGCCGCGGTGCTCGTCGAAGCCCGGGTCGCGCGCACGTCGAAAGAATCGGCGAAACCATTGATCGTGGTCGAATCCACCCGCGTTGCGCTGGCGACGCTCTTGCGCGAGCTCGAGCGCCCGCTCCCGAAAGGTCCCTTTCGGCACCCGACCGCGCTCGTCGATCCCGAAGCCAAAATCGGAGCAGACGTCTATCTCGGCGCGCAGGTCTACGTCGGCGCGCGAAGCGTACTCGGGGCCGGATGCGTTCTGGAAACGGCGGCGATCGTCGCCGGCGACGCTCGTCTCGGCGACGGGTGCGTGTTGCATCCCCGCGCTACGGTGCTCGAAGGATCGGTTTTAGGCGATCGCGTCACGTTGCATTCCGGTGCGGTCGTCGGCAGCGAAGGCTTCGGTTGGGTCGTCGTCGACGGGCGTTTCCAAAAGATTCCGCAAGTTGGAAACGTCGAACTCGGTAACGACGTCGAGATCGGCACCAATAGTTGCATCGATCGCGCACAAACCGGAAGCACGCGCATCGGCGACGGAACGAAAATCGACAACTTAGTGCAGATCGGTCACAACTGCCGCGTGGGAAAGAACAGCGCGTTTGCGGCGCAAGTCGGATTGGCGGGAAGCACGATCGTCGGCGACTTCACGCAAGTCGGCGGACAAGCGGGATTCAAAGGTCACATCACCATCGGTTCGCACGTCGTCGTCGGCGCCGGTAGCGCGGTATGGTCGGACATCCCGGACGGCGCGCTTGTCAGCGGAAGACCGGCACGCCCGCACCGCGAGGAATTGAAGCGGGAGGTCATGGTCAGAAACCTGCCTAAGCTCGTCGCGCGGGTAGATGCGCTCGAAAGCAAAACGAACCCGCAATCATGACCGTTCAATATCAGCACACGCTACGCGGCCCGTTCGAAATCGAAGGTGTCGGTATTCACACCGGGGCCGCGGCGCGCGTTCGGGTCGAACCCGCGGGCACCGGTGAAGGCGTTACATTCGTGCTTCCCGGCGGCGAGCGGATTTCGGCGCTTGCGGAAAACGTCACGGAAACGGCGCGAGCGACCGTGTTGGGCACTGGAAACGCATCCGTTTCGACGGTCGAGCATCTTCTCGCGGCGTTGTTCGGGATGGGAATAGACAACGCGTCGATTGCCATCAGCGGGCCCGAGGTGCCGGTTGCCGACGGAAGCTCCGCCGTGTTCGCCGAGCACATCGTGCGCGTCGGTTCGGTTGCGCAAAACGAATTGCGGCGGACCTTCGTCCCTTCGCACGCTCAGTTTTTCCGCGACGGAGATCGCGCGCTTATTTTGCTTCCCGCCGCGCGTTTTCGCGTTCGCTACGTAGCCGACTACGCAGCGCCTATTGGGAGTCAATATTTCGACGCGGAGATCGATCCCGAGGTCTTTCGCGACACGATTGCGGGAGCGCGAACGTTCGGCTATCTCCACGAAGTCGAGAACCTGCGCAAGCGCGGACTCGCGCAAGGAGGCTCGCTCGATAACGCGGTCGTGTTTGGACCTGACGGGCCGATGCAACCGTTGCGCTGGCCGGACGAGCCGGTGCGACACAAAGTGCTCGACCTTCTCGGCGACCTTTCGCTACTCGGCGTTCGCCCGCAGTGCGAAGTGATCGCCATCAAAAGCGGCCACAAGCTCCACTGCACCGCCACCAAAGAGTTACGTCGCCAAATCGTGCGCGCCGTGCCTTCCGCGAACGTTCGATAGGTGGCTGAGCTCGACATCCGGCAGATCATGCAGATCTTGCCGCACCGGCATCCCATCTTGTTGATCGACCGCATTCTCGAGCTCGAGCCCGGCATTCGCGCGCTCGGCTACAAGAACGTTACGTATAACGAACCCGTTATGACCGGCCACTTTCCCGGTAACCCGCTTTTTCCGGGCGTGTACATGATCGAAGCGCTGGCACAACTCGGTGGAACGACGGTTCTCGAGTCGGGCGAGTTTTCTCGAAAGACGCCGTACCTCGCGGGGATCGATAGGGTGAAGTTTCGTCGTCCGGTCATCCCGGGCGATCGGCTCATGATGGAAACGAAAGTCATTAGGATCCGCAAGAACATCGGATGGATCGATGCCGTCGCAAAAGTAAACGATCAATTGGTTTGTTCCGGCCAACTGATGTTTTCGATTGCCACCGATCCAGGGCAATCGGGCTACGACGCGACGGTCTTGCGGACGTAGGAACCCGTGATACATCCGACCGCCATCGTGCACCCCAGCGCAAAGATTGCCAGGGGAGTCGAAATTGGGCCATACTGCGTGATCGGCGAGAACGTGAAAATCGAAGGCGGCGCGATCCTTCAAGCAAACGTCGTGATCAACGGCTGGACGACAATCGGAGCCGACTGCCAAATCTATCCATTTGCGACCATCGGCAGTACCTCTCAAGATCGCAAATACAAAGGCGAACGGGCCTTTACGACCGTCGGCAGCGGAACGATCATTCGCGAGTACGTTTCGATCCAGCGTGCCACCGGCGAAGACGACGTCACCTCCGTCGGCGACAACTGCTTGCTGCTGGCGTACGTACACATCGCGCACGATTGCCGGGTGGGCAATAACGTGACGATGAGCAATCTTGCACAGCTCGCCGGTCACGTCGTGATCGACGATAACGCAACGATCGGAGGAATGGCGGGCGTGCATCAGTTCGTGCGCATCGGCTCGTTTTCCATGGTGGGGGGCCTGACGAAACTGACCAAGGACGTCCCGCCGTTTTTTCTCGCGGAGGGAAATCCGGCCGGACCGCACGGGCTGAACAGCGTGGCGTTGCGCCGTGCGGAGTTTTCCAGCGAGGATATGAGCGAGATAAAGCAATTTTATCGTCTGCTCTACGGCTCCAAGCTGAGCGTCGCGCAAGCGCTCGACGAAATGCGCAAGAACGTACAAACCGCCGCGGGTCAAAAGCTGATCGCCTTTGTCGAGGGCGAGTCGAATCGCGGATTGCTGAAATAGCCGGCGGCATGCGCTACTTTTTCTCGACTGGCGAAGCGTCGGGGGAATTGAGCGCAACCCTTTTGGCGACCGCCATCGCGCAAAAGAACGAAGGCGCGCGTTTCGAGGGAATCGGCCGCGAGCGCATGGCAGCAATGGGCTTTCGGCTTTACGCGGACACGCGTGGTTGGAGCAGCATGGGGCCGATCAGCGCCCTCGGAAAAATTCCCAAACTCTACGCGATGATGTGGCGAATCGCAGTGCAGCTACGCGCGGATCCTCCGGACCTGATCGTCCTCGTCGACTTCGGAGCATTTAACCTTCGTCTTGCGAAGACGCTGCGCGGCATCGGATATCGCGCACCGATCCTCTACTTTTTTCCTCCAGGAGCGTGGCTCGATCGTCCGTCGCAGGCGCGGGCCGTTGCGCGTTATGCGATTCCGCTCGTTGCGTTCGAACATCAACGCGATTTCTATCGCGGGCTCGAGCTGCCGGTTGCGTACTTCGGGCATCCGCTCGTTTCCGTCTATCGGATGCGCGCGCCGCGCCCGGCGGCCCCCGCCGATGGCGGCAACATTGCACTCCTTCCCGGAAGCCGCGCGGAGGAGTTGCGCTATCATCTGCCGGCACTCGTGGAAGCGCTTGCGCTGTTGCGAGCGCGGCGACCGAACCTGACGGCGGTTTTCGGCGCGGCGGATGACGAAGCGGAGCGCATGATACGTGCATCGATGCCGTTTCGAGAAGGGGGGTGTTCGATGGTTCGCGGAACCCGCGATGCACTCGAAAACGCGGAT
>JAFAIW010000199.1 GCA_019236495.1 Vulcanimicrobiota bacterium
GGATTGCGCGGATTGATCCACACGATGTGATGATCGCCCGGCGGGGTGATGGCTTTCCACGTCACGCCGCCGTCGGTCGTTTTGAAAACGCCGTCGACTTGCGGGGCATATGCCACCTTCCAATTCGTGGGATCGACGTAGATGCCCATATAATAGAAAGCCCGCTGCCGAAGCTTCCATTCCGCGTTCAGGCGCTTCCACGATGCGCCGCCGTCGTCGGAACGAAAGACGCCGCCCTCATGCGCCTGCACGATCGCGTACACGATCCGCGGATTGCTGGCTGCAACCGACACGCCCATCTTGCCGAGCCAGCCGGTCGCAAACCCGGGATTGCTCGAAATCTTCGTCCAGTGCGCGCCGCCGTCTGCGGTTTTGTAGAGACCGCTGCCCGGTCCGCCGCTGGTGAGCTTCCACGGTTGGCGCTGCGCTTGCCACATCGCAGCGTAGAGCACGCGCGGATTCGTCGGATCCATGACGACGACGCTCGATCCGGTCTTATCGTCGACGAACAAGACCTTACTCCACGTTTTTCCGCCGTCGGTGGTCTTGAAAACGCCGCGGTCCGGATTGGATTTGAAGACGTGGCCCATCGAGGATGCATATGCGACGTTCGGGTCGCGCGGATCGACGACGATCGACGTGGTCATGTGCGTTTCGCGCAGGCCCGCGTAATGCCACGTCTTGCCCGCGTCGCTCGATCGATAGACGCCGTCGCCGGTATCGAAGTCGCCGCGAATGTCGGCCTCGCCCGTGCCGGCGTAAATGATCTTCGGATTCGAAGCGGCAACCGCAAGCGCCCCGATGCTGTTCGCGACGTTCGGCAGTTGCCCGTCGCTGATGTTGTCCCAGCTCAAGCCGTAATTGGTGCTTTTCCAAATGCCGCCTTGCACGCCGCCCATGTAAAACAGGTCTTGCTCGCTCGGCACGCCGGCAACCGCCACAACGCGGCCGCCGATGAACGGCCCGATGCTACGCCATTCGAGCTTGCTCGTAATCTTCTGCACCGGGCTCTGCGGAGCCGACGCGGATGCGCCGCCGGCCGGCGCAAGGAGGATAGCAAAAAGGGCGACGACGGTAAGACGCTTCATGCCATCTTATCGCGTGATTAAGGTGCAGAATTCCTTCGGTTGTGTCACCCTGAGGTGTTTTATGCGGCGCTAGCGCCGCATAAAACCTCGAAGGGCAGGCGGCGCTTCGAGGCTCGCGCTGCGCGCTCGCTCCTCAGCGTGACACTACGTTGACACGGTGGCGGGTTCCGGCGCGGCGGCCGCGGGGACGATGTCTTCCCAATGCAGCTTCGCAAGGCTCGCTTTGGCTTTCTCGATGCCCGTTTGGAGCTCGGCGCAGAGCAGCGTGAAATGCCCCATCTTGCGCCGCGCGACGGCATGTTTTTTGCCGTACATGTGCAGCACGAGGCCGGGTTCGGTAAGCAGGTTCTCGATGCCGGCGAGATGATTGCCTTTTCCGTCGCCGAGGATGTTCATCATCACCGCGCGCGACAGCAGGCGCGGCGGCGAGAGCGGCAGATCGCAAATCGCACGGATGTGCTGTTCGTATTGCGAGCACGGCGTTGCATCGATCGTATAGTGTCCGCTGTTGTGCGGACGGGGTGCGATCTCGTTTGCCAAGAGTTCGCCTTGCGGCGTCAGGAAGTATTCGACGCAATACGTTCCAACGATTTCCAGCTTCCGCCCCACCGCGGCGGTCGCGGCGCGCGCCTTCTTCGTCAGCTCTTCGTTGATACGGGCGGGCGCGATCGACATCGTCAAGATGCCTTGATCGTGCACGTTTTCCGTCACCGGAAAGCACACCACCTGATCGCGCGCATTGCGGGTTGCGACCACGCTCAGTTCTTTGACGAATGGAATGTACCGCTCCATGATCAGCGTCTCGCCGCGCACTTCCGCAAAGGCTTTTTGTACGCCGCGCGGTCCGTCGACGCGCCATTGGCCTTTACCGTCGTATCCCCCACGCACCGTTTTCACGACCGCGGGAAACGCGACGTTGTGCGAGGCGGCGGTGATATCGTCGACGCGCGTGATGGCGGCGAACGGCGCGACGCCGATCCCCGCTTCTTTCAAAAACCTCTTCTCCTGCAGCCGGTCTTGCGTGATTGCGAGCACTTTGCTCGACGGCGCTACGAACTTTCCTTTGCGTTCGAGGCGCTGCACCGAGGCGATTGCAATGTTTTCGAATTCGTACGTGACGACGTCGGTCATGTCGCCCAGCCGATCGATCATCTCCATATTGTCGTACGGCGCGACGAGTTGTTCGTCGGCGACTTGCCCGGTTGGCGAATTCGGCGTCGGGTCGAGCACGATCACGTCGTAGCCCATGCGCTTCGCATCGAGGGCGAACATGCGCCCGAGTTGGCCGCCACCGATGACGCCGATCGTTTGAATCACAGCTTAATCGACGAGACGCGCTCGGCCATTTTTTCGACGTACGCTTGCAGCTTCGCACTGAGCATTTCATCGCTCAGCGCGAGAATGCGCACGGCGAACAGCGCTGCGTTCACAGCGTTGCCGATCGCCATTGTCGCTACCGGAACGCCCGGCGGCATCTGCGCGATGGAGAGCAACGAATCAATGCCGTGCAACGCCTTCGATTCCACGGGCACGCCGATCACGGGCAAGATCGTTTTCGAGGCCGTCATGCCGGGCAGGTGCGCGGCCCCGCCCGCCCCGGCGATGATCACTTTGATGCCGCGATCCGCGGCTTCTTCGGCGTACTTGAACATCGCGTCGGGCGTGCGGTGCGCGGAGACGACTCGCACCTCAAAGGGCACGCCGAATTCATTCAGCGTGTCGCGTGCTCCGGACATCGTTTCCATATCGGAAACGCTGCCCATGATAATCCCAACCAGGGGACCGCGGCTCTCGGCCTCCATTGGGCCGCCCTTCGAGTCGCGTGGTGCCGCGCCCTCGGCAAGGGCTGCACGGCAGCCAGCGAATGCCGCAGGCCTATGTCGGCCTTCGCCACGGGCATCAACTATTGGCCCAACAGCAGCGCGATGTATATGTGGAAGCGCTTCGATCTCGGCGAGATCCGCGAGGACTTCGCGATGATCGCGGGCCTCGGACTCGACACGGTGCGCTTCTTCTTACATTGGGAAGATTTTCAGCCCGAAGCCGATCGCCTCGATCGCGCGATGACCGACCGCTTCGTCGCCGTCTTGGACGCGCTGAACGACGCCAAACTGCTCGGGATGCCGACGCTCTTCACCGGGCACATGAGCGGCGTAAACTTCTTGCCGTTCTGGACGTTGGACCGGAGACAGCCGCACGGCCGCTTTCGCACGATCACCAATCGCGGAGAATCGCCGTTCGGGATCGGCGATTACTACACCGGCGCGTTGCTCGAGGCGCAGCGCTTTGCGTGCCGCACGCTCGGCGCCGCGGTGCGCGGCCATCCCGCGCTGTGGGTGTGGGATCTGGGAAACGAATTTTCGAATCTCCGCGCTCCGGCTTCTGAAAGCGACGCGGCGGAATGGAGTTGGGTGCTTTCGGATGAGTTGCGCTCGGCATCGGAAGCACCGGTAACCGGGGGCACGCACGGCGAGGATCTCTTTGAGGATCGCAAGTTGCGCGCGTCGTCGTTGTGCACGCCGTGGATCTTTCCGACGATGCATGGATATTCGGTGTACAGCGCGTTCGCGCGCTCGCGCTTGGACTACGAAATCGTGCCGTTCAGCTGCCGGCTGTGGCAGTCATTCAGTCGCAAGCTCGTCCTCTTCAGCGAATTCGGCAACCCTACATGCGCGCGCGACGACGCCCGTGTCACCCTGAGGAGCGAGCGCGAAGCGCGAGCCTCGAAGGGTCGAAGGGCCGCATTCGAATGTCTCTCCGAGGACGAGATGTGCGACTACGCGTACAACGCGCTCGATCGCTTGCACGCATGCGGCGCGCTCGGCGGCTTTTGGTGGTGTTTTGCGGACTACGCGCCGGCGCTACACGACACGCCGCCCTTCGATCGCGCGAAGCACGAATTGACCTTCGGCATTATGCGCGGCGATCGCACGCTGAAGCCGATCGCGCACACGCTGGCGCGTTTTGCCGCAGAGCGCCGCGAGACGCTGCCACCACCCGCCGCGCCGCTGGCAGACGCAGCGACGTGGTATGCGGAGCTTCCGTCCAATATCCGTCCTGCATACGAGCGATACTTGCGTGACGAAACCTAGCGCACCGCGGGTGCTGATCGTCACGGGTGCGTCGAGCGGTATCGGACGTGCGCTCGTGGTACGCGCGGCCTCGCGCGGGTTTGCGCTCGTTGCGGTCGGCCGCGACGGCGCCGCGCTCGATCGCGTCGTTGCGCAAGCACGTGAATTCGGTAGCGACCGCATCGCCGTGGTCGCCGACGTGCGCACCACCGCTGCCGCGAACACGATCGTCGGGGCGGCGCTGGAGCGTTTCGGGCGCATCGACGTGCTGGTCAACGCCGCCGGTACCGCGGCGCGCGGGCTGTTGCTCGAGCAAAGCGATGCGGAGAATCTCGCGCAATTTGAAACGCACGTCACCGGGCCGCTGCGCCTGACGCGCGCGGCTCTACCGTCACTGGAACGCAGCCGCGGTCAGGTGTTCTTCTTCGGGTCGGGGGTCGCGCGCGTGCCGGTTGCGGGCCTGGGCGCATATCCCGCAATGAAAGCCGCGGTACGCGCAATGACGATGCAATTACGGCGCGAGCTGCGCGGCCTGGGCGTCGCGATTACCTATGTCGATCCCGGCGCCGTCGCGACGCCGTTCATGCGCCGGGCCGGCATGCAAGGGCCGCCGTCGTCGGTGGCGATTTCAGCGGACGTCGTTGCGGAGAAACTCTTGCGCGCGATCGAAACGCGTGCGCGTACGGTCAATGCCGCGCCGCTGCAAACGCTGGCGGTGGCGTTGGGCGAAATGTTCGCACCGCTCACCGACATCGCACTCGCGCGCTTCCCGCATTTGGCGGGTACGGCTCCCCGTGTCACCCCGAGCGATCCCAGTGTCACCCTGAGCCTGTCGAAGGGTAGTGACGATACCAGTCTTCGACAAGGCTTCGACAGAGCTCAGCCTGACATTGCTCAGACTGACACCACGGCGAGCGATTTCGACCGCGCGCTCGAACCACTCGCCCGCCGAATGGAACGCGTGAAGCTATCGCGGGAGTTTGTCGCGGAGCTGCTCGTTCCAGGAGCGACGCTCGAGCTCGGCGAGGTGGCGATGCGCTGGGCGGGGATGCCGAACAAAAACGAGCGCGCCGCCGTGGCGGAAGTGCTCGACGCGCTCGCGACCGCGGGCTTCGTGCAAAAGCTCGCGGACGATCGCTGGACGGTGCTGCGCGCGCCTTAGCCGCAGTTCGAGACGGTCGACATCGTGAACGGCGTGACGCCGCCCGGCAACGCGCCGCCGCTCGACGTCCCCGTCAAGGTGTCGCTGACGCCGACGGTCGCGGGAAACGTGTCGGTAAAGGCCGTATTTTGCGTTCCGCTGGTCGGCGCGAGTGCTTGCGCGGCGCTACTATGGAACGTCACCGTGATCGGATTGCCGTTCACGTCCACCCACGATCCCGCCACCAAATTTCCATCCGCATCGTAGCCTTGCGCCATGAGCGGTTCGGCGGTCGGCACGGCCGGGCACGATGGATCGGCGTTGCCGAGCAACTGCACGTTCTGCACGACCGGATTTAGCGTAATGCCGACGTTGTTCACCTGACTCGCGACGACGGTAATCGCGCCGCTGAAATAGCCGAGTTGATTTCCAACTTCGCCGGGCTGGTCGTACGTTTTGACGGTTGCGGTATACGTGCCCGGTAGAAGTTGCGTTTGGTTCGTGCAGCTGTTGCTCAGGAACAACAGTCCGACTTTTCCGGCTTCGCTTTCGGTGTAGTAGAGGCGTTTGTCGCTGCCCACGGTGATGCCGGTGATGTGCGCCGATGCGGTCTGCGGTGCGTACGCGAAGGGCGTGTTGCCGATCACGGTCGTGACGCGCACGATGCTGCCGCTCGGTGCGCCCGTCGTAGTAAACCACAATGCACCGTCGGGACCGTACGTCATGCCCAACACGTTCGCGTCATTGTACGCAGCCGGAAGCGCCGTGATGACGGTCGACGCTCCGCCTTCCGTATAATCGACGAGCGACAGCGTACCGCCGGGGCTCGGTTCCGCGAAAACGAACGCATCGGTATTAGAACTCGACGGCGCGATCACCGGCACGATTCTCGTCATTCCGGGCGGAAACGCGAATTCGGTGAACGTCGTCGTGCTCGCGTTGAACGTGCCGAGCTTGTGCGTCACGCCGTCGACGAACCAAATGAGCTTGTCGGAACCGGTCGCCAATTGCGCGATCGTTCCGCCGCCCGGCACCGCGATGTCGGTCACGTAGACGTACGTAGCGGTGCTCGCTTCGCCGAGAAACGGCTGCGGCACGAGGCCCGCGCTGAGCTCTTGGTAGTAGAGATTGCCGGGCGGCCCGTCGTTGCCGGTTGCCATCACGCCCGCGTATGGATTGGGCGAGCCGTTCAAGATAGTGGTGGGACTGATGAATCCGGCCGTGTTGTTGGCTTGAAAGAGCCGGTTGGCCGTGACGCTCGTGCCCCACCACATCTCGCCGTTTGCGTCGCCCGCAAAGCCGATCGGCGTGTTGATACCGCCCGAAAGAAACTGCGTTCCATCGGCTTGAATTTGTTCGAGATTGTCCACGCCGCTACCGGAACCGACCCACACCGTTCCCGCGGAACTGCTGGCGTACGAGGGCATCGTCGCGATCGCCGTTTCGGGCGTTCCCGGCCCGGAAACGTCGGAGTTGGCGGCGTTGAGGACGCAGTTGTTGACGTTACCGTTGATGACGGTCGGTGCGGGCAGCGTGTTGATGGAGATGTTGTACGACGCGGTGGTCGAGGCGACGTATTGCGGCTTGCGTGCGTTCGTGCGAAGGGCGGCGGCCTTGCGCAGGTCGGCGGTCTGCGAGATCGGGACCTTGAGCGAAATCGACACCGGCTGCTTGCCGTTGCTCGCGGAGCCCGGCCCGGTCCGCGTGGGGACCGCGGAACTTCCACCGCCCCCGGAGCAATTCGAAAGCAGCACGCCGACGGCGACGCTGGCCAAAACGCGCAAAGGGTTCACGAGCTCCTCCACATGCAGCCGAAGGGTCCGTAGTTGTACTATCGGCCCGCCTCTTTAGTTGTAGTAGAGCTCCTGGATGGCTCCGGTTACCCCGTCGCTACGAAGTAGGATCAGTTGCCCCGTACCGGCGTCGTAGTCGATGCCGACCACGGGCCCGTACGCCGAGTTCGGCGGCGTCAGCGTCGTGAACGTGCCGGTCGAGGAATTGACGTCGACGATGTTATTTTGCGTCGTCAATACGAAGATGTCCGTAAATCCGTTGACAATCGCCATCGGAACGGCACCAATTGGATACTCGACGATCGTTCCGCTTGGCGTGATGCTTGCGACCTTCGATGCGCCGGGTTCGGTAAACCACAGGTGCCCGATACCATCTTCGCCGTCGATGTCGGTAGGCGACGCGTTCGGCGTCGGAACGGGGTATGACGTCACGCCGCCCGCGCTCGTCATGATCGCAACCGCATTTGCGCCGGGATCGCAAAACCA
>JAFAIW010000064.1 GCA_019236495.1 Vulcanimicrobiota bacterium
GCGCGCAAGCTCGTTGCGACGATGGAAGCTAACACGCAGACCGAAGAGAAAGAACTCTACGCGCCGCACGCGTACGACGTTCGCGTCAGTCACGACGATTACACCAAACTCGTGAAGCATCGCGAGTATCTGGAACGAGAATGGGCCGCTCTATTGATCGACATGGCGAAGCGCGTCGGCATCACGTTTGCGTCCGCGCCGGTAGTCTCGCTGAGCGAAGATTGGCGCGTCGTGAGCGGCTCGGTCGACATCGTTTGCGATCCGGATGCGGAACCGGCCGCAACCGCGCCGCGCCGCTACGTGCTGCGCATGGTGAAGGGCGTGCCCCCCGAAGCCGTTTTTCGCCTGGACGAACGCGTGACGATCGGACGCAGCGACCAAAACGACGTCGTCCTCAACGACCCGCGCGTCTCGCGCCGTCACGCCGCGATCGAAATGGAAGACACCGTTCCGGTTCTTTCCGATTTGAAATCCACGAACGGCTCCTTTGTCGATGGGCGGCGCGTTCGGCGCGCCGACCTGCAGGTCGGCGATCTGATGACGTTCGGCGATACCACCCTCCGGCTCGAGGAAGCATGACGCTGCCCGCGCAAATGCGGGTCGGCTCGGTCGAGGTCGTGCTGGCGCTCGCCGCCTTTGCCGTTGTGGCGTTCCGCGCGCGCGCCGTGCCGAGCGGCGCAGAGGAGCGGGCCCGGCAGCTTCTGGTCATGGACGTGCTCGAACGCGGACGGATGCGCCGCGTCGAGGCCTACACGCCGGTGATCGTCGGTCGTGCGGTCGAGGCCGATTTGCTCGTGCTCGACCCGCTGGTAAGCCGCCGGCACGCCTCGCTCGAACAGGAAGGAGACGCCATCTTTGTAACCGACTTGCAAAGTAGCAACGGCACCTTCTTGAACGGCCACCGCATTCGTGAGAGCATTGAGCTACGTCGCGGAGACCAGATCGAGATCGGCGCCGCGCGGATTACCCTCGTGGACGTGCATTCGTGGAAATAACGATGAGCGGCGACCGCAGCCGCGGGTTCTCGCTATCGCTGGGCGCGCAAACGCACGCGCTGGCCGTGTGTGACGGTTTTGGCGCGGTCGACGGAATAACGATTGCCGAAGCAGCGCTCGCGCGACTCCACGGCGCATTGCGTCAGCGCGCTCGAAGTGCACGCTTCATGCATCAGCTCGATCGTCCAAAAAGCGCCGCCACGGCGCTTACGTCCCTCCTCTATCGGCTCAATCGCGACATCTACGCGCGCAGTGCCTCCCACGAAGACTACGTCACGTGCGGCGCCTCACTCACACTTGCCATTATTCACCGGGAACGCACGTACGTCGCCCACATTGGAAATAGCGCGGCGTATCTGTCTCGGGGTGGCTACGTGATCGCGCTCACCACCGACGACGCCGTTTCGTTCGAGCCTCCCTCGCGTCGCGGCGTCGCGGTCACCGCGAATCCACCCCTATTGACGCGCGCGCTTGGCACGGCGCCGCAACTCGAAGCCAGCGTTTGTAGCTTTCGCCTCAATCCCGACGACGCGCTCGTACTGGCGACAAAGCGCATGGGCGGCCTCGACGACCGGCGCACGCTCTCGCAGTGGTTGCTGCACGGGCGAGTTCCGAGTGAAACGGAACGGACGCTCGTGGTTGCGCGGCGTAGCGCGACCGCACCCGAACGCGTTGCGGCGATCGAACCGGTGGACTACTCGCCGGTCATGCGCGTGGTGGCCGCGATCGTTGCGTTAGCATTTTTATTGCTTCTGGCGTGATCGTGGCCTGGGTCCGGCGATTCGCGCCGATGAGCGTGGCATTGATCATCGCTGCGTTCGCGCTATCGCTTGCGCCGCCCAAAACGCTCGGCCCAGCGTGGTTGCTCGGTATCTTGGCTGCGGGCGCGCTCCTCTGGGTGGCGGTGCAGCCGCGCACCACGCAGCGCGACGACATGCTTCCGGCGCTCGCCGTCGTGTTGTCGGCACTCGGTTTGATGATGGTTGCGTCGATCTCTCCCGACTTAGCACGGCGCCAACAACTTTGGCTGCTCACGTCGCTCGGTCTGGCGCTCGCGCTGGGTCCGTTATTCACGCATTTTCGCCGCTTCGCATCGTTCAAGTACATTTGGGTGCTCGGCTCAGTCGTATTGTTCGCGCTTCTGGCGGTGTTTGGACAAGAAGTGAACGGCGCGAAACTTTGGATCCGCGTTGGACCCGTGCAGTACGAGCCGGTCGAGCTGATAAAACTCTTCATCGTGTTTTTCTTAGCAGCATATTTGGCGGAGACCGCGGACGTGCTCGCGCAAGCAAAGCCGTGGTCGATCCGCGCAAATCTCAAGTATCTCGGTCCGCTCTTGATTGGCTGGGGCGCATCGATGGCGATTCTCGTCCTCGAGCACGACCTTGGAATGGCAACGCTGCTACTCGCAACCTTTGCAACGATTCTCTTTGCGGCAACCCGTCGCGTCGATCTGATCGTGGGCGGCGTGGTCATCTTCTCGGGGGTGGCGCTGTGGGCGATGCGCCATTTTCCATACGTTGCGACGCGCATCGCGGTGTGGCGCGACCCCTTCGCCGACCCACTGGGCGCGGGGTTCCAAGCGAGCCAGGCGTACTACTCGCTGGCGGCGGGCGGCCTCTTTGGGACGGGGTACCGTCTCGGGCATCCGGGTTTTATTCCGGACGTAGCGACCGATTATATTTATGCGGCCTGGAGTGAGGATTTTGGGGCCGTGGGGGCGATTCTTTTGATCGCGTTATACCTTGCGATCGTATGGCGCGTCTTGAACGTGGCGCGCACGCAGCCGGACCTTTACACCCGATTGCTCGCGGTAGGTTTGGCGGCCACGCTCGGTTTTCAAGTGTTCATTATCGTCGGCGGCGTCGTCGGCGTGTTTCCGTTGACGGGAATAACTCTGCCATTCATGTCGTACGGCGGCAGTTCGCTCGTCGCAAACTTTCTTTTGGTCGGACTCGTGTGGGCGATGAGCGCGCGTCCGCGGCAGGTTTAGCGCATGCGCGCTGCGGCCTCGTGGCTCACCATCGTGTTTTCCATCACGGCATTGGTCGCAGGATTCGTCAACGGCAGCGCGACCGTAGCGCCGGCGCAAGAACTGGCGCAGACGAAACCCGATATGCGCTCGCCCGCGGCACGTCCGTTCGAAAGAACGCTTCATGGCGCGCACTCGCTGGCGGACGCGGACGACAACGAGCGATCGTTGGACGATCGCGACGCGGTGGTCGCCTCGACTCCAGATCGCAGCGGATCGATCGACGACGATGCGACGCTTTCGCTGGTGCTGGTGGATGCGGGGCGATCCGTTATGCTCGAGTCGGGATTCATCGAGCTGGGAGTTCCGCTTACGGTAGCGGTCGATCCATCCGGTGACGCCGCCAAAGACGTCGCGGATCTTGCGAACGGACACGGTAAGAGCGTATTTGTCGAACTCGACGCGCCGACCGGTCCGGATTCAAGAGCCGCCTTTTCGGCATTCGTCGCGCGGGTCGTCAAACAAGAACCATATGCGGCGGGGATCGCCCTGCGCTACGTTGACGGAAGCGATGCGCTGGAAATGGGTCGTTTGACCGCGGGCGTCTTGCGGACGACCCCATATCGCGTGTTGGACGAGCCGGCGGACGATCCGGCGCTGCTCCGCGCGCTCGAACGCGCCGGCATCACGGCGGAAGCGCGCGACGTCACCATCGACAGTCGCGACGAACCCGGATACGTTCGGTTCATGCTTCGCCAAGCGGTGTGGTTATCACGCAGTCGCGGAAAGACGATCGTCGTCATGCATCCCTATCCGCAAACGCTGGCTGCCGTCCGGGAGCTGATCGCGCATAGCGACCGCGACGGCGTGCGCTTTGCGGCGCTGTGACTTGAGCGGCAAGAGCGTCCGCATCGGGGTTGACCTGGGTGGCACGAAAATCGAAGTCGTCGCACTCGATGAGGCGGGAGACGAGCGATTTCGCAAGCGCGTTCCCACGCCGCAGGGCAACTACGAGCGAACGCTCGAGACGATCGTCGAATTGGTGACCGAGGCCGAGCGGAAGTGTGGAGCGGGGACCGTCGGCGTCGGGACACCCGGCGCGGCATCGCGCCGGACGGGGCGCATCAAGAATGCCAACAGCACGGTCTTGATCGGCAAACCGCTCGAAGCCGATTTGGTTCGCCTCCTCCAACGCGAGATTCGCACCGCAAATGACGCGAACTGCTTCATTCTTTCCGAAGCGCAGGACGGCGCGGCGCACGGCATCTCCCTCGCGTTCGGCGTCATTCTCGGCACGGGCGTCGGGGGCGCTATCGCCTGCGACGGGCGCATCGTGAACGGCGCGAACAACATCGCGGGAGAATGGGGGCACAATCCCCTGCCGTGGCCGCGCGATGACGAGCGTCCGGGGCCGCGCTGTTACTGCGGGAAGTTCGGCTGTTTGGAAACGTGGCTCAGCGGTCCCGCGCTCGCGCGTCAATACGCGGAACGCTCGCATCGCTGGGCAAGCTGCGAAGACGTCGTAAGTGACGCCGAAAACGGCAGCGATCTCGCGCGCGAGGTTGTGGAACGGTATGAGGACCGGCTCGCGCGCGGTTTATCGAGCGTGATCAATCTCTTGGATCCCGGCGCAATCGTGCTGGGCGGCGGTCTGTCGAACGTCGACCGCTTTTACGCAAACGTCCCACCGTTGCTTTCGCAGTACGTACTCTCCGACGTCGTCGAAACGGCGCTCGTACGCGCCGCGCACGGCGACGCGAGCGGCGTGCGAGGTGCGGCGATGCTTTGGCCCTAAGGTTGAACGGGCAGTGGCTACGTATCTCGCTGCGCTTCTCGTCATTGGGCTCGCGGTTTACGATTTTGTAAGCCCGATTCGTGCGGGTTCGCTCGGCTTTGCAAACGTTGGATGGCCGGTCATGAAGGTCACGTCCGTCGTTTCGGGCGGCCCCGCGGAATCGGTCGGCATGGTCCCAGGCGATGTCGTGCGGTACGATCGCGTGCCGCTCGGCGACCGGGCCGCATGGCAATACCGGCGTAGCGGTCAGACGGTGCAAGTGCCGGTCGTGCACTACGGGCGCGGCGCGGTCGTGCCGGTCGTCGCGGCGGACGATGCAGCGGCGCGCTGGAGGGCGCAAGACATTGCGCCGCTCGTTATCGCAACCGTGTTTGGCTTGAGCGCAATTTTGCTGCGTTCGCGATCGCGCGATCCAAACGAATGCGGTGCGGCGGCGACGTTTTTCGTCCTCGCGGCGGCAAGCCTGGCCCTGGACGCTTTGGTCGACGTTGCGCCGGAATGGCGAATCGCCGCCGGCGCGGATGCGGCCGCGACACTCGCGGGCGCACTCGCGGTGGTCGCGCTCCTTCGGCTCGCCGCCGCTACGCTGTTCGAAGAAGGCCGGGCACGCCGGTGGTTCGAGCGCACTGCATGGCCGGCCGGAATCGCATGGCTGCTGCTCGTCGCTTGGACGAAAGGCGGCGCGATTTTCATCGATGCAAGCGCGCGTGCCCGTTTCGGATTTCCCGTGGATCAGCTCGCGGCGGACGGCCTAGATTTTCTCGTGAGCATCGCGGTGGTGATCGGCGCACTTGCCGCGTTGCGCGCGGGCGTCGAGCGACGCCGCACGAAACTTCGCTGGATCGTCCTCGGGCTGGGTGTGTCGTGCGGTCTCGAGGCGACGGCCGACTGCTACGCGATGCTCGCGCTCTTTGGTTCGGTGGTGATGCCATTATGGAGCGCATGGTTGCCGATCGCGGCGAGCGTACCGCTCCTCGCGCTTGCGTATGCGCTCGTCGCGCGCAGGCTGGTCGACCCCCTGCGTGTGCTCGCGCGCGGCGTTTCGGTGGCGGTAGCCCTCGTGACGATTGCCGCGCTTTTCTACGGCACGTTCTGGTTGGTCGCGAAATACACGCCGGGGGTTGAATGGTTGCGTTTTGCGGCTGCGGCGCTGGTCGGCGTTTGTGCACCGCTCGTGGTACGGCGCATCGTGCGATGGATCGACGCGCTGGCGGACGGACGGCGTCTTCGTGCGGTGGCGGAACTCCATCGGTTCGCCACCGTATCCGACGTTGTATCGGACCCGCGCGAGTTGCTCGCGCTCGCTTGCGAGCACGTCGTTGTCGGACTCGGCGCACGGTTTGCCGCGATGTACGTTGCCGGCGATGAAGACTATCGCTGCGCGTATGCGCAAGGTGCTTCGATGCCGCCGTACCTCGGCGAGATCGATCCGGTCGTCCGCCGTTCGCGACGGCGCAACGCCCCGTTTTGGTGGAATGACGAGCACCCCATATTCGAAGACACGCTCGTCTGTCCGTTTTCGGTGCGCGGAGAACCGGCAGGATTCTTGTGCTGTAGCTTCAGGCGCGCGAACACCCATCACTCAGGCGACGAATTTGCGGCGCTCTCGCACGTGGCGGCTTCCGTGGGCTCGACGTATCTTTGGATTTTACAAGAGCGCACGATCGCCGAGCTGCGCACGGGCCGCCCGCATCTCGCGGCTCCGTTGCTCTGAACGAATGAAACCGATCGTTCGCTTTCCATTAGCCATAGGATTGCTCGTCGCCGCAATCGCGTTCTTCGCGTTGGCGGAGCACGAAGTGGTGCGTACGAATTTCTTTATCATACCGCTGTATGGGCTCTCGCTAGCCTTCCTCATTGCGGGGTTGCTCGCGATGTTCAATAAATTGCATAAGATCGTTCCCGACGATTGGTCGCCGTATTCGTATCCAAACGACAAGGATTTGCGCTAGGGGGTGAGCGTGCGGAGATTTGAAGTCAACGAATTGACGAGGGTTGCTTCGCCCGAACCGTTCCCGCAGGGTGTCGCATTCCACGGTGGCGCGCTGTGGGTGTCGAGTTGTAAGACGTTTGGGTTGGCTGAAATCG
>JAFAIW010000068.1 GCA_019236495.1 Vulcanimicrobiota bacterium
CTGTTGACCCGATCGACTTCGAGCAGGCTCACGCGACGCCGCCGGTGCCGAGGTAGGCTTCTTGAACTTTGGGATGTCCGCGGATTTCGGCCGGCGTGCCTTCGGCGATTGGCCGGCCATCTTGCAATACGAAAACGCGGTCCGCCAATCCGAAGACGACGTCCATGTCGTGTTCTACGATGACGATGGTAACCGTTTTGCGCAGTTCTTTGAGCAGCTCGACCATCGCCGTGCGCTCCGTCGGGCTCATTCCCGCGGTAGGCTCGTCGAGCAATAGCACTTCCGGCTGCGTCGCCAGCGCGAGTCCCAGCTCCAAACGGCGCTTCTCGCCGTACGAAAGCTCGCTTGCGCGCATCCTGCGCCGGTCGCCCAAATCGATTTGTTGCAGGACGCGTTCGGAAATCTCGTGCGCGCCTTTCGCGCTCGCCAGCGGAATGAGTGCATCCACGCGAAACGATCCGCGCGTCGCCGCGAGAGCCGGAACGAGCAGATTCTCTTCGACGGTCAGCTTCGGAAAGATCTGGGTAATCTGAAAGCTCTTGGCGATACCGAGTTGCGCGACACGCGTGACGTTGAGTTTGGTGATACGCTTATCTCTAAAGAAGACGTCGCCGGACGACGGCTGCAGCTCCCCAGCCAGCATCTTGAAGAAGGTCGTTTTCCCGGCGCCGTTTGGTCCAATCAACGCGGTGACGGTCAACGGCTCGACCGCGAGCGAAACTTTGTCGACGGCAACGAGACCACCGAACCGGCGCGAGAGCTCGCGTGCTCCCAGGAGCGGCGGCATTACTCGCCGCTACCTGCGGGCAGCGGTTCACGCTTGCGACCCATCTGTCGCACCGCGTTCAGGACTCCACCGGCAATTCCGGTGCGGAATCCGGTAATGAGCACCACGAAGACGAAACCAAGAAGAAGCTTCCACAAACCCGCGACGGCGCTGAAGTTCTGCAAGACCTGCGAGAGATAGATCCACACAATCGAGCCGATCAGTGGGCCTACGAGCGTTCCCGGTCCACCGATGACTTCAATCACGATGATTTGACCCGAAGTATCGATCGTGAACATGTCGGGCGGCAAATAACCTTGGAAGAGTCCGAGCAGGCCGCCGGCAAGGCCCGCGTACCCCGCCGCTATCGTAAACGCGACGAGTTTGTAGCGGTAAACATCGTGCCCGCTGGCTGCGGCACGCTCGGGATTCTCCAAGATTGCGCGCAGCACGTGGCCAAAGGACGAGCGCACGATCAACCACATAAGCGCAAACGCGAGAAAATAGACGATCGCGATGAAGACGTAGGACTGCATGTTCGACGTGAAGTGCAGACCCAGGACGGATGCGCGCGGAACGCCCGGCAAGCCGTTCTCTCCTCCGGTGTAATTTCGCAGCGGGGAGATGTCCAAGAAATAGAACATCTGGCTAAATGCCAGCGTCAACATGGCAAAGTACACGCCGACTTGCCGCAAGCTGAGCGCACCGATGATCGCACCCGCAAGCGACGCGGCCAGCGTACCGATCGCGAGGGCGAGAATGGTGCTGTGCACCGCACCCGAGATCAATAACGCGCCGGCGATGAAGCCGCCGACGCCGTAGAATGCGGCTTGACCGAACGACAAAAGGCCGGTAAATCCGAAGATAAGATCGACGCCCAGTCCGAAGAGCGCAAGCACCAGGATGCGCGAGGCGAGCGCAATCCCGCCGCCGGCGGCCTGTAGGACGAACGGGAACAGCACGAGGAACGCAGCCATTCCCAACAGGCCCACCACCACGCGTCGCGTCCCGGACATCGTTTAGGCCCGCCCCTCGACGCCGAGCAAACCTTGCGGACGCAAAATCAAGACGATCGCCATCGCGATGTACAGCATCACCGACGCATAGTCGGGTGCGAACGCCGTCGTGAGGCTCACGATCTCGCCCGCGATGAGGCCGCCGAGGATGGCGCCGAAGAACGACCCGACACCGCCGATAACGATGACGACGAAACATTGCACCAAGATATCGGTGCCCATGTCGGGATTCACAGCCAGTAGCGGCGCATCGACGATTCCGGAGACACCCGCGATCGCAGCACCCAAAGCAAAGACCAGCAGGAACGTGCGGTTGACGTTAATGCCGAGAATGTTCACGATGACGTCGTCGTCAATGCCGGCTCGCACGATCAAACCGATTCGCGTCCTGAAAAGTACGAGGTAGATGATGGCGAGCGTAATTGCAGAGATTGCGATTACCGCGACGCGATACTGCGGATAGTAGATGCCCGCGATCTGCACGACGCCACTCGCCCAAGAAGGTGTAGACAGTAGTCGCGTCTGCCCGGTGAAGATCGCGCGCACGATCTCGACCAAGACAATCGCGAGCCCGTACGTGACCAGAATTTGATCTTGCTTGGGACGC
>JAFAIW010000172.1 GCA_019236495.1 Vulcanimicrobiota bacterium
TCGCGCTGGCGTTTCCGGGGGTGTTGGGCGGTGCGATTATCACCGAGACGATCTTCGCGTGGCCCGGTGCGGGGCGCATGTTCTTCACCGCGCTGGGACAGCAAGACATCGCGCTCATGATGGGATACTTATGCATCCTGTCGGTAGCGGTCGTGTTCTCGAACTTGGCGGCGGACGTGATGTACGCGTGGCTCGATCCGCGGGTGAAATATGACTGAGGCGGCGGGCTGATGGCGTCTTCGATTCCGTTCGACGCGCAACTGACGGCGCCCGAAGAGGAAACGTTTAGCCGCGTTACCACGTGGATGCGTTTTCGACGCCACCGGTTGGCGGTGGCCGGCATCACGGTGCTCGGCTTCCTCGTGCTCGTGGCGGTCTTCGCGCCGCTCCTGGCGTGTTCGGGACGCTGCCTCGTGCCGTTCGATCCAAATTGGATCGACCCGCGCTGGCAAGGGCCGCCGCTCGCACCGGGTGCGTTCGGACATTTGCTCGGCAGCGACGAGGTCGGGCGCGATTTGCTTTCGCGCTTGATTTGGGGAGCGCGCATCTCGCTGACGGTCGGCATCGCGGCGACGACGATGGAAATCGTGATCGGTACGGTGCTGGGAGCGCTCGCCGGATATTACGGCGGGTGGGTCGACTATTTGCTCATGCGCATCACCGACGTCTTCCTTTCCATTCCGCTCTTGCCGCTGTTGCTTGTGTTGACGGCGATCGTGGCTGCATCATCGTCAAAGGCGGCGTTGAATTTCGGGGTGATCGTGCTGATCATCGGCGGCCTCTCGTGGCCTCCGGTGGCGCGTCTCGTTCGCGCCTCGTTTCTATCGCTGCGCGAACGCGAATTCGCCGAAGCGGCGCGCGCGCTCGGCAACCGCGATGCGCGCATCATTTTCCGCCACTTGCTGCCGAACGCGATGGCGCCGATCATTGTGCAGGCGACGCTCGACGTTGCCAACGTGATCATCTTGGAGTCAGCGCTGTCGTTCCTGGGATTCGGCATTCAGCCGCCGACCGCGTCGTGGGGCAACATGCTTGCGAACGCGCAGTCGAATCTTTCCGTCGCCTGGTGGGCCGCGGTGTTTCCCGGCTTGTGCATCCTGGTGACGACGCTGGCGATCAATTACATGGGCGACGGTCTGCGCGACGCCCTCGACCCCAACATCCGCTAGGCGGCACCCCGAGGAGCGGGAGCGCAGAGCGAGCCTCGGTGTCATCCTGAGGAGCGAGCGCGCAGCGCGAGCCTCGGTGTCATCCTGAGGAGCGAGCGCGCAGCGCGAGCCTCGAAGGACAGGAGGGCGGAAGCGCCGAGGCGGAGCAGCAGGAGCAATTCCAGGATGGAATTGTGAGGAGCGGTCCAGAACCGCTCTGCCCCAAGCCTGACAACCCTCTGCGCGCGAGTGGCGGAATTGGTAGACGCACTAGCTTGAGGGGCTAGCGCCCGCAAGGGCGTGCTGGTTCGAGTCCAGTCTCGCGCACCAAAGGCTCCGGTCCCGTCACAGCGGCCGTCAGCGGCGAGTTTATAGGCGAGTACGTTTGTTGGAGGGACCGGTTGTGAGCTCTTCGCGTTTCGCACTTTGTCTCGCTCTGCTTTTCACTGCCCTCCCCTCGGTCGCCGCAGCAGACACCGTGCTTGACTCCCGTATTGGCAACACCGCACCATATCTTACGAAAGATCGTGGCGCGGAAATCGCGCTGGCGCGCAGCGCTGCTCCGTCGTATGTCTCGGCCGACGCCGCCGTGTATCTGCTCGGAACGCACGGTTACGAGAAGGTCGCCGACGGAACCAACGGTTGGGTATGCATGGTCGGACATTCATTTGACGCGTTCTTCAACGACACGGAATTCTGGCTTCCGGAAAACCGCTCGCCGGTTTGCTTAAACCCGCCGGCAGTCGCGACCGTCCTGCCGTTCTTTGTGCAACGTTCGAAGTGGGTGATGGCGGGCGATTCGATTGGAGAGATGATCGCGAAGACGAAAGCCGCGGTCGGCGACGGCACTTTTAAGGATCCCGCGCCCGGTTCGTTTTCGCTCATGATGTCAAAGCACGGTTATCTCAATCACGCGCACGGTCCGTGGCACCCGCACGTGATGTTCTTCGTCGCGTCACATGACATAAAGGATTGGGGGGCGTCGGATGTCCAGGGTACGCCGGCGCTCGGTACCGCGGTGCTCAGCGCGGAGAATGGTCCGTTCGAACCGGCGCTGACGTTCATTGTCGTCAAACGCTGGTCCGATGGGTCGCTCGACATTCCGCCTCCGTCCACGTCGATGGCGCCCGAAACGATGCCGATGTAGCCTTAAAGCGGCGAAACACTCCAGACGCTGCCGTCATCGAACTCTACAGACCTAGCCCAACATCCTGATTCTCGATGCCAATCGTAATTTGGATACATTTTCAGAAAGGCTGCGTCGTAGGGCGTTCCCGTCGCATGTTCCGAACTGCCGTATGCTTCGAGCCGCACGTTGAACTCGAATTCCATCGGGCCTGCTAGCACTCCGACGTGGTGTAGCGGTTTTGACGTGGTGTTGTACAGCGAAGCGTGCATGACAAGCGCATGATGCAAGCCCTCGCGATGAATGGAGCATCCGGTTGCCCGAACTGGGCCGGAACACGCCGGCAGGGCGATCGACGCGACTGCCAAGCAAAGCCAGTAAGCGGGGCGCACCCTTCACCGCTTCCTTAAGGTCGCCGGGAGCTCCGGGCCGGGACCCTCGGGCTTAAGAGCTCTTAATTTTATAGTTTCCTGATGGCGGCCGCTCCCGGGGGTGGGTTAGAATTGAAACAACCCCTCCGCCTCGTGCGTAGAGCAGAACGAATAGCTCTTGCGCCAGGGAGTTCCTTATTGTGTGGCTGACCCGCTTCGCGCTCACTCGCCCGGTCATCACGGCGATGTTCTTCGTGGCCCTCTGTGTCTTCGGGGCGATTTCCTATTTCCAAATCGGTCGCGCGCAGAATCCGCCGGGCACTGAATTCCCGCTCGTCTACATCGCGGCGAACTACCCCGGCGCGTCCCCGCAAGAGATGGAGCGCTTGGTCATCAAGCCGCTCGAAGATCAGCTGAACGATCTCGATAACGTCGAGCAGCTTACCGCGAACGCGCAAGAGGGCGAAGCGGAAGTCGACGTCCAGTTCAAACTCGATACGAACCTCGACCTTGCGGCGATCGACGTGCAACGCCGCGTCGACACGGCGCGCGTTTTTATGCCGAGCGATCTCGATCCGCCCGAGGTCGGCAAAGCCGGTTCCACTGAGCCGGTGATGACGCTGGCCGTATCGTCGAATTCGCTGAACGGACCCGCGCTGGCGGACGTCGTGACGAATCAGCTCCAGCCGGTGCTCAAAGAAATCCCCAACATTCAGCAGATCAATGTCCGTGGCGTGCAGACTCCGGAGTTTCACGTCGAGCCCATTCCGGCACAGTTGATCGCTACGGGCGCCACCCTCAACGACGTCTTCGACGCCGTTCAACAAAACAACGCACTCGTACCGGGTGGCCGGATCGACAAGCCCACGCAGGAAACGACCGTTTCGGTTCACGCGGAAATCAACAATGCTGCCGACCTCGCCGCCATTCCGCTCGCGATTCCCGGCGGTGCGGAACAAGGCTTGCGCGTCGGCGACGTTGCGCAAACTTCCGCGAGCCATGTCGACCAGCGGTACATTTCGCGCTACAACGGGTTGCCTCGCATTCGCATTCAGTTGCTCAAAAACATCGCATCCGACGAAGTCAGCGAAACGAAGTTGATCCGCGACCAGCTGAAGACGATCGAGCCGCAATTCCCGCAGCTGACATTCCACGAGATCGACGCGCCGGCCGACTACACGAAGAAAGAACTGAACGGCGTTTGGCAGTCGCTGCTCGAAGGCATCATCCTGACCGCCATCGTCATGATGCTCTTCCTGCACGCGTGGCGCAATGCGGCGGTCGTCATGATCGCGATCCCGACGTCGATTCTCTCGACCTTCGTCGTGATGAAGGCGCTCGGCTTCACATTCGACTTCATGTCGTTGATGGGACTTTCGCTGATCATCGGCATCTTGGTGGACGACTCGATCGTGGTTTTGGAAAACATCACTCGTCACCGCGACATGGGTGAAGAACCGATCAATGCGGCGATCAACGGCCGAACGGAAATCGGCAGCGCAGCCATCGCAATCACGATGGTCGACGTCATCGTTTTCCTGCCGATTGCATTCCTCTCGGGACTGGTCGGCAAGTATTTGAAAGAATTCGGCCTCGTCGTCGTGGTTGCGACGCTCTTTTCGCTGCTCGTCTCGTTCACGCTCACGCCGCTCTTAGCCGGGCGGTGGAGCGTCAAGAAGCGCTCGCAGGCCGCTCCTCAGTGGATGGGCTTTTTGAGGAAATGGTGGGTCAACGCCGGCCTGCTTGTCCTCGCCGTGCTCCTCTACGTCGTCCCGGAACCGGTCGGCATCGACTACGGCCGCGTCGGCGGAACGGTGCTCATCGCGCTCGTACTGCTAAACACGTTCGTGCAGCGCTACGACGAGATCGCGCTGTGGTACCGCTCGCACGTACTGGAATTTGCGTTGCAACACGGATTCTTGGTCGTTTTTCTCTGCGCCACGCTATTCTTGAACGCCATGATGTTGGCGGGCGGTGGGGGCGCGGCCGCGGCAATGTTCGACGTTTTCTTGGTCGGCGTGCTCGTAGTGGGAATGCTCGTGGGCCTGTTCGTCCGGGCTCTGCGGAACGAGCCGATTCGCCGAGCCGATACCAACGGTCAAGTGCACGAACAGGGCGGCTCCGTGATCCGCGCGGCAATCAGCGGGCTCAATCCCGTCACCTGGGTTCGCACGATTCTGCTGGGGTGCGCCGGCATGTGGAGCAACAAGCGCATCACCGCACTCACGTTTGCCATTCCGGTTGGCCTGGCCATATTAATGAGCCCGCTCAAGCAAATCTCGACGGATTTCGTGCCGAACGGACAAACCGGCTACATCTCGATGTCCTTGACGTATCCTATCGGAACGCCGATCGGCGTAACGTCGCATTACGTCGACCAGCTTTCCGCCGGTATTTTGAAGATCGACGGGATCAAGACGGTGAGCTCGACGACCGGTTACAAAGATACAGGCTGGAGCTCGACGGACGGCGGCAACTACGCGACGATCAACGCACAAACGAAGCCGGAACGCCGCAAAGACAGCAACAAGATCATCGAACAAATCCGCAAGCTGGCGTATCTGGTTCCCGGAGGCGACTTGCAGGTTGCCGGAGAGACGGATAGCGGATCCGGAACCCAAATCTTTTATGCGATAACCGGCCCCGAAAACGAATTAGACGAAGCAGCTCGCCGCATCGTGGCGTTCTTGCAGGCGGAACCGGGATCGGTCAACGTGCAGTCAAGTTTGATGAATGGGGCGCCGCGCCTGAACGTCAATGTCGATTCCGCGAAGGCCGAGTATCTCGGAATCTCGCCCGGAGCGGCGGCAACGGCGGCCCGCATCGCCTTAGGTGGCGCGGTCGCCACGAAGGTTCGTACCCCGACGGGGCTTACCGACGTGCGAGTTCAGTTCGACGCCGCAACGCGCAACGATATCGCGACGTTGAGCCAGGTGCGCGTGCGCGCATCGAACGGCATGCTCGTGCCCTTGGGCGAGATCGCGACGTTTCAATGGACGGTCGCACCAACGAAGGTCGAACGCCTGAATCGCGAGCGCGTGGTAAACGTCACCGGCGGCGTCTTGCCGCAATACTCGCTCGGATCCGTAACCGGCCCGCTGGAGAAGAAGCTCAAGGAGCCGGGCTTCCTCCCGCCCGGCGTGCATTTGAAGGCTCAGGGCGATACCGAATATATGATCGAGACGTTCACGAACATGGGCATCGCGATGCTGATGTCGGCGATGCTCGTGTACATGCTGATGGTGATCTTGTACGGTTCGTTCTTGGAACCGCTGATCGTCATGGCGTCGGTTCCGATGGCGGTGGTCGGCGCGCTGATGGCGCTTTCGATAATGAGCTCACTGCCCTTCATCGATTCGACCGTGCAGTCGCTGAACATCATCTCGATGATCGGCGTCATTATGCTCTTCGGTCTGGTAGCGAAGAACGGTATTCTTCTGGTCGACTACTCGAATACGCTCTGCAAACGCGGCATGCGCGTGCGTGACGCCGTCTTGCAAGCGGCTGCGACGCGGTTTAGGCCGATTCTCATGACGACGTTCGCGATGGTGTTTGGTATGTTGCCGCTCGCTTTGGGGTTTGCGGAAGGCTCGGAGTGGCGGCAAGCGATCGGTACGGTGATCATCGGCGGTCTCTTGAGCTCGCTCGTGCTCACGCTGGTGCTGGTCCCGATGATCTACAACACCTGGATGGGCTGGCTCGAACGGCTTGCCGATCAGCGTTCGGTCGTTCGCGAGCTCGAGGGAGAACGCAAAGGCGACGTGGTTCTCGCCACCTAAACGCTCGAGAAAGCAAGCGCCTTGCAGGTCGCATCGTTCGATGCGACCTGCTCGCTTTTTGGGTATCTAAGCGCCGAAGAAACCGTGAGCTTTCGGAGGCCCACAATGCAATTCTCACATCGGAACCCGCGAGCGCTCCTCGCGCTCGCCACAGCATTCATTCTCACCCTTGCGCCGCTGGCGACCGCCGCCCAGCAGACCGTCACGGTCGTCGTGAACGGCCAGACCGTCTACTTCGATCAGCCGCCGGTGGAACGCGCCGGGCGCGTCTTCGTGCCGCTTCGCGGCGTCTTCGAGCGGCTCGGCGCCAGCGTCGTCTATGCGAACGGCCAGATCAACGCGACCGGCAACGGCCGAAACATTTCGCTACGCATCGGATCGAACATCGCGTACGTCAACGGCAATCAAACGACGATCGACGTTGCGCCGTTCTTGATCGGCGCGCGAACGCTTGTTCCATTGCGCTTCGTCGCGCAAGCGCTCGGGGCAAACGTCGACTACAACGACTCCTCGCGCACCGTTGCAATCAACGGGAACGGCAATGGTTACGCTCCGCCTCCGTCGAGCGGCGTGCAATTGGTAGAGCGCCGTCCATCGACGGGCGGCACGGTGAGCGCGCGCTCGCCGGCGATCTCGGCGACGTTCAGCCAGCCCGTCGATCCGAACTCGCTGCACATCACCCTCGACGGGCGCGACGTCACGTCGACCGCGTACGCGAGCCAGAACCGCTTCTCGTTCACGCCGACCTACGAAGTCCCGAGCGGCACGCATACCGTGCACGTAACCGGGAACGCGGCGAGCGGCGGCGGCTTCGATCAGAGCTGGAGCTTCACGTCCACCGGTTCGGCGGCAAACTACATCAATCGCGTCACGCCGCCGGCCGGTGCGAGCGTTGGCGGTTCGTTTACGTTGACGGGCCACACGCGCCCCGGCTCGACCGTGCACGTCGAGGCCGCCAGCCAAACCGTGCTCGGTCACGTCATTGCGATCGGGACCGGAGCGGTCGATCAAACGGTGACGGCCGACGGTTATGGAAATTTCTCGACGCCGATCAACTTGAACACCGTCCCCGGCGGAACGATCCGTGCGGTGATTCAATCGGTCGCGCCGGACGGCGCCGCCGCATCGGTGACGTTAAACTACCCGAGCTGAGGGAACGCCGCCGAGCAAAACGGAACATCGCCGTTCTTGTCTCGGAAACGTTCGATTCTGATCACCGGCGCTGCCGCCGGAATTCCGCGCGGCATCGCCGGTTCGTTTGCGGCGTCCGGCGACGGCGTGACGATCACGTATCGTCCCGGCGGCACGCCGCCCGATGAAACGCTCGCCCTCGTGCGAGCGCACGACTCGGCCGCGCGCGCGTATCCGATAGATTTTCTCGACGTCGGCGCATTGGAAGCATCGCTGCGGGACGCCGTTCGCGAAAGCGGACCGTTCGACGTGCTCGTGCACGGCGTCGGGCCGATGGTGGTGCGACGCTTCGAACGCGCGACGTTCGAGGATTACCGCGCGATGCTCGATGGAAATCTGACCAGCGCGGTGATCGCCGCCGGTGCGGTGCTTCCCGGCATGCGCGAGCGCGCGTTCGGGCGATTGATCTTCTTTGGGATGAACGGGTCCGAAGTGACGCGCGGTGTTCGGGGCTTGACGTTCCACGCCGCCGCAAAATCGGGATTGGTCGCATTTGCAAAGTCGCTCGCGCTCGAGGAAGGCCGTTACGGTATTACGGTTAACGTCGTCGAGCCCGGCGACATTCGCGACAAGACGCGAGATCGTGCGGCGGCGCTGCGCGAAAGTGCACCCAATCCACGCGGACGGCCGGGTTCATGGGAAGACATTGCCGACGCGGTTCGGTTTTTGGCAAGTGACGCTTCCGATTTCATCAATGGGGCCGTTTTGGCCGTCACCGGCGGGTTGAGCGAACCGTACGAGCGAACCGCGAAACCTTCATGACGGTTCACGGCGACGGACATCGGCGATTCGAGCTCCCGGGCTCGATGCCGCACTATGGCCCCGACAAGAAGGTCGACGTCTTGCACATCGATCTCGAGCTGCGCCCCGACCTGGCGCGGCAACGGCTCGATGCGGTCTGCACGACGACCGTCGCCGCGCTCGACGAAGCCGTCTCGTCGCTCGAACTCGACGCCGTCGACCTTGCGGTCGAATCGGTGCAATGCGACAAGCGCCCCCTTTCGTTCGTGCATCGTAACAAACGTTTGGAGATCGCTTTCGATCCGCCGATCGCGCCCGGGAAGCAGGCGTCGTTCGCGGTAGCGTATCACGTCGTGCGACCGCGTCACGGGCTGTTCTTCATTGCGCCCTCACCCGAATATCCGGACCGCGTTCCGCACGCGTGGACCCAGAGTCAAGATGAAAATGCTCGATACTGGTTTCCGTGTTTCGATCATCCGGGGGAGAAGCAAACGACGTCGGCTACCGTCGTCGTCCCGCGCGGGCAATTTGCGCTCTCGAACGGCGCCCTCATCGAACGTCGCGACGACGGCGAAACGACGATCTTTCGTTATGAGCAAGACGTCCCTCACTCGACCTACCTCGTCACGCTCGTCGTTGGGCCGTTCGTCGAACGCCAACAACGTGGCGGCGAACGGCCGATCTTTTTCTACGTGCTTCCCGGTCGCGAAGGAGACGGCGAACGCGCCTTCGGCGCGACGCCGAAGATGATGGACGTCTTCGAAAAGCGCCTCGGTGTGACGTATCCGTACTCTCGCTACTCGCAGATCGCGGTAAGCGAGTTCATCTTCGGCGGCATGGAGAACACGTCGGCGACGACGCAAACCGACCGAACGCTCCACGACGAGCGCGCGCATTTGGATTTTTCCAGCGATTCGCTGGTGTCGCACGAGCTGGCGCACCAATGGTTCGGCGATCTCTTAACGACCCGCGATTGGTCGCACGCCTGGCTGAACGAGGGATTCGCCACCTTCTTCGAAGCGGTGTATCGCGAAGCGGATCTCGGTTACGACGAATACCTCTACGACATCTTCGGCCAGGTGGCACGGTATCTCGACGAAGACGCGTCGCGCTATCGCCGGCCGATCGTGTACAACCACTATCGCGATCCGATCGAGCTGTTCGATCGCCACCTCTATGAAAAAGGCGGCGCGGTGCTGCACATGCTCCGCGGCGAGCTCGGCGAGGCGAGATTTTGGCGCTCGATTCGACGGTACGTCGCGGACAACGCGCAGCGCAGCGTCGAAACGATCGACCTCGTGCGCGCGATCGAACGCGCAACCGGCCGCAACACGCGTGCCTTCTTCGATCAATGGGTGTTTCGCGGAGGCCATCCCGAGCTGAAGGTGACGGTCGAGTTCGACAAAGACCGCAAAGCGCTGAGCGCGCGCATCGAGCAGATGCAGACGGTCGACGACAGCCACCCGGCCTTCGCGTTTTCCGTCGAGCTCGGCGTGTGTCCGAAACCGGGCGAGGAACGGCGGATTCGGATTCGCGTGGAGCGGCAGCTCGAAACGCTGTTCTTGCCGATGGAAGAAGAGCCGCACCTCGTTCGGTTCGATCCGGGCGCGTTCGTTTTGGCGGACGTGACGTACAAATTCGGCGCGCGTCTGGCGGCCGCGGCGTTGCAGCACGATTCGGACTGCGTAGCGCGCATTCGCGCGGCTCGCGAGCTTGCCAAAGACGGTTCGCGCACGGCGCGCGATGCACTGGGGCGGGCGCTCGCCGAAGAATCGTTCTGGGGTGTCGCCGCGGAGATTGCCGACGCAC
>JAFAIW010000240.1 GCA_019236495.1 Vulcanimicrobiota bacterium
TTTGATCTCGCTGATCTATCCCGCGCCAATCTTCTCGTTTAGCGCATAGCAAGCGCGGCATTCTTCGCGCGGGACGCCGCGCTCGCAACAATCCATTTGTGTCACCCTGAGGTGCGAGCGCGAAGCGCGAGCCTCGAAGGGCCCGAGGGGCTAATACACTCTTACGACCGGCGGACGCGTGCGTTCCAATTTTGGCAATGACGAGCCGAGCGCGTCGGCGACGTCGCGCGCGATGACGCCGCGCGAGCGTTGCGATGCGCACGTGCGTGCGGCTAGGCCATGCCAATACGCACCCGCACGCGCCGCATCGACTGGTGTCAGTCCCTGCGAGAGCAACGTCGCGATGATTCCGGTCAGCACGTCGCCCGTTCCGGCCGTTGCAAGCGCGGGTGTTCCCGTGGGATTCAAATGCAGCGTCGTTCCGTCGTCGATGAGCGTCGTCCGTCCCTTCAGCAGCGTCGTGCAGCGGCTACGCTCTACAAACGAACGCAGGCGTCTCACGCGATCCCCGTCGCGCACCGTTCCTTCACCGCTCAGCCTCGCGAATTCGCCCGCATGCGGCGTGATGACCCCCCGCGTGGTTCGGATAACGTCGAGGTGCTTTGCAAAATGGAAGAGCGCTCCCGCATCGGCCACGAACGGCAGCTCGCTTTTTTGTAAGAAGCCGCGCACGATTTCGCCGGTACGCTCGTCGAGCCCCAACCCCGGACCGATGCCGATTGCAGAAGCGTGACGTGCGGTATCGAGCAATGCTTCGATGCACTTGCGCGCATCCGCCGATTCGTCCAATTCGATCACCACTTGCTCGATGAGATGCATGCGCAGTGCCGGCGCCGCGGATGCCGGCGTCGCAATCGTGACGTAACCCGCGCCGGTGCGCGCCGCGGCGAACGCGCACAACACCGCAGCCCCCGGAAATTGACGCGAACCCGCAACGATCAACGGCGCCCCCGCGGAACGTTTGTCGTCGGTGGGTTTGCGCTGCGGCAAGAGTTCCACGAATTTCGCGTCGTCGAGCATCGCAAAGCCGCGCGCGAACCGATCGAGCGTCGCATCGTCGATCCCGATCTCGGCGCAGTAGAGCGTTTCGGAGCACGCGCGTGCCGGATCGAGTAAGAGTCCCGGCTTCACGGCGGCGAGCGTTACCGTGATGTGGGCCATCACGGCCGCACCCGGTGCCGCGCCGGTTTCAGCGTCGATGCCGCTCGGAATGTCGATCGCGACAATCGGCGCGCCGCCCGCATTCATGCCCCGAACCGCGCCGGCATACGGCTCTTCGAGCGGCGTTCGTGCGCCCGTTCCAAAGAGACCGTCGAGTACGACGGCGGCACCGGCGCAGGCCTCGCGCGCATGCGTTTCCGACGACGGAAACGGCCGCTCGAGCGCACCCGCGGTTCGCGCACGCCTCCGCGCGACTTGCCGCGCCGCACTTTCTTCGCCGCTCTCTGACACGTATGCGATACACTCGAGCGCGGAATCGCGTTCTCGAAGCGACGCCAGAGCGGCAAACGCGTCGCCGCCATTGTTCCCCGGGCCGGCGAACGCGACGACGCGTCCGTTGCGCAGGTCGGAGCGAACGACGTCCGCAATCCGCGCGCCCGCGACCGCCATGAGCTCCGTGGCGCCGACGGCGTCGCTTGCGGTTGCATCGGCGTGCCGCATCTGTTCGGGGGTTAAGACGTAGATCATCGGCCTTCGAGGACGACGACCGCCGCCGCAACGGTTGCGGTATGCGTAATCGTCAGGTGAATGGCGGCGACGCCGCGCCGGGCGGGCAAATCGGCGGACCGTCCCGACAACACGACCACGGGCTTCCCCGACGGCGCATGCGACACTCCGACTTCGCGCCACGGAATCGCGTGGCCGAAGGCTTTTCGCGTAGCCTCCTTCGCCGCAAAGAATCCGGCGAACCGCTCCGCCCTGTTCCGCTTGCGCAGTGCGTAACGAACTTCTTCGTCGGTATATACCTTGCGTGCAAACCACGCGAGCTTTGCAGCGTCGAACTCGTACCGCGCCACTTCCGCAACGTCCATGCCGATGCCCAGAATCACCGCAAAGTGCTTCGGGGGTCCGACAAGTTTTCCGTCCGCGGACGCAGAAGAAAGAAGCCCGAGATGGAGTTTTCGGTGTCGAGGCGGATCCGGATCGTTCCGATCAATGCGATTCCCGCCGATTTTCTCTCTCGGCTGGCGCTCTGTTTGGAGGAGCGCTTCTTATATACGATCGACGTGGCCCGCGCGCTCGTGGTACCGCAAAGTTCCGTGAACAGCGCGCGCAAGCAAATGTTCGTCAGTACGTTGACCAGCAAAGTCGCGCGCGCCCATCCCGACGAAGAAGGGCTGATCCTGGCAATCACCGACTTCGACCTCTACAAGACCTCGCATCGCTTTCTTTTCGGGGACGCGGACGAACAGCAGCGCTTGGCCGTCGTGTCGCTGCACCGGCTGCGTTGCGAGTTCTACGGGGAGGACGTGGACCCCAACGTCGTCTTTCAGCGAGCCCTCAAAGAGAGCGTTCACGAGCTCGGCCATGCGCTCGGCCTGAAGCATTGTTACAACGCCCGATGCGCGATGCACTATTCGAACTCGGTGTTCGAAACCGATAACAAAATGTCGCATTTCTGCGACGCGTGCGATAAGCGCAGTCGCGCAAGAAATGCGTAAAATAACGCCGCCATAATGCGGTGCTAAGCATTCCTTAAGGTTCGCAGCAAGCCACCGCTCGTATAGTCGATTACGTGAGTTTGCGCGTGCGGCTACTCGGCACGGTCATCGGCGCGATCGTCGTATTCTTTTTGCTGATCATGACCGTGGTGCGCGGCACGCTGTCGAGCGACTTGAACGCGCTTGCGGGAAAGCAGGTCGCGGCCGGCGCCGACGCATTCGCGACGAGCGTCACGAGCCGGGCGGATCAAACGCGTTTCGCCCTCGGTCAAATCGCCGCCCAAGAAAATCTTCGAAGCGCGCTGCGACGCAGCGACCGGGCGAGCGTGAAAGAAATTCTGCAAGGCATGCAGCAACCCAACGGCCTGTCTTGGGTTACGGCGATCGACGCGCACGGTAAGGTCATCGCACGTGCAAACGGACTCGACGCGGGCACCGTGGCCGCGCCGATGGTGAACGCGGCTCTGCGCGGACGGATCGTCTCGGGCCTAACCGTCTTGAACGCTCCCGACTTGGCCGCGGAGTTTCTGACGCAAGATGCGGCACCGCTGAGCGTCGTTCCGGCCGTCGCGGCGAGCGTGCCGGTGAACGACGAAGGAAAGACGATCGCGGCGATTTACGGCGGCACGATGCTGGCCGGCGACAGCAAGTTGATCGATACGGTGAGCCACCTCACCGGCGGAAAGGCCGCGTTCTTGATCGGCAATCGGATCGCCGCGAGTTCGCTCGAAAATGCCGATGGTTCGCCGGTGGTGAACGTCACGGTTGCAGCGCGTCCCGGTTACGCCGGTTCCGACCGCGAAAACGGCACCACGTATTTTGTCAACGTCCAACCGGTTTCGGCATTCGACGGCGCTCCGCTGGGAGCGCTATGGTTCGGCGTGCCGATCGAAGCGATGACCACCATCGCGAATCACGCAACCGCGGTGATTGCGTTGCTCGGCATTCTCACGTTGGCGGTGGTGGTCGCATTGCTGGTGCTTGTCGTCAACCGGATCGCAAAAAACATCGCGGAGCGCAGCACCGAGGTTCGTGAGTCGGCGCGTGCTTTGGGGATTTTGGTGGTGGGGAGCGAGGTTTCGAGCGATCACGTTGCGCAAGCGCGCAAACGGCTGGAAACCGTCGAAGCGTTGATCGATCGCGTCGTCCCCACGAATAACTTCGGTAATGAAGGCTCGCGATTGCGCACGCTGACGCGAGAAGCTAACGACGATATCGTGGTGATCGATACGCTGTCCACCGAGCTGGAACAGCGCATGCGCGACGCCGAGCATCGCGTCACGGAGTTGAACGACACGGCGGGAAAGCTCGACCGGCTCGTCCGCGGCGCGCAACACTCTGCGCAATCGCCCTAAACAATCCCCATCGTTTTGCCGTACAATCTTAAGAGGCATGGAGAGCTCTACTTGCCGGAGCTCTCTTCGTGCTTGTCCGATTACGAGGTGCGATGCGTCCGAACGTCCAGCGCTTAGCGCCGCTCCCGCGGGCCGTGATCACGGCCATCGCGGTGGCGCTTGCATATGCCCTGGCTCGCATGCTCCACGCCAGCGCCTTTGCGGACGCGCTCGTGCTCGGCGTGATCGTGGCGGCCGCGGCTCTGACCGGCCCGGCTTTTGGAAGCGTCGGCGCGGTCCTTGGCGGCGTGGCGGACGCCGCGGCTCGCATCGGCGTGAACGATCCCGCACCGTGGCCGAGCGGGATTGCGGTGGCGGTAGCCGGTGTCGCGCTGGCGGTCGCCGTCGCGCCGCGCGCCGAACGGACGGAGAGCGGCGAGGTAGCCCTGCCGCGCGGACTCGCCGGAAACGGGCGAACCGCACTCCCGCGTGCCGAAAGCGTCGCGCACATTCAGTCCGGAATCGCGATGCTCGCTTCGGGCATTCGTGAAGTGTCGCAAGGCGACTTTACGAAAAATTTGGCGGTTGCAGACGGCTCGCTTTCCGAGCTCGCGGTCGCGCTGAATAAACTGATTTTTTCGCTCCGCGAGTTTCTCGGCGGCATGCACGGAAACGCAAAAGAGCTGGGTGGGTCCGGGCAAGAGCTGCAAGAGACTGCCAGCACCGCGCTTGCCGTGATCGAGGGCGCGGCCGTCGCCCAGGGACAACTCGACGAAGGCATTCACGAACAATCGACCATTGTCGAGTCGGCCACGCGAAAAGTGCAATCGCTCGCGTCGGCGATCACGACCGTCGCGAGCTCCGCCGAGGAACAAACGCGCAGCCTCGACGAGACCGCGCTTTCGGTTTCGAACATGGCAACTTCCATCGAGCAGGTCACGGCGCAAGTAGATTCACTCTCGACGATATCGCTGGAGACATCGAAAACCGCGGAGCAGGGCGGCACCGCCATCCACACGATCGTCGAAGGAATGGACACCATCCGCAGTACGATTCGCGAGCTGGCCGGCGACATTT
>JAFAIW010000243.1 GCA_019236495.1 Vulcanimicrobiota bacterium
TTTCGTATCGTACGCAATGTCGAACGATCTCGTGAAATCTCCCCGTATGTAGGCCGTTGCTTCGCCATCGGAAGATATCGCCCTGACGGCAAATGCCGGCGGAATCTTGAGTGTCGCGAGGATAAGGGGGCAACTTGCGATCCGCAAGGCCCGGAGCTTGCTCACTCAGAAAGGCAGCTCGTCGTTGTCGGCCGTTCCGGCGCGCGCGGGCGCACCCTCCATGGCGCGGTCGATGTCGCCCTGCGCGACTTTGAGCATCGCTTCGCACTCGCGAGCGAGCGTTTTGCCTTCCTTAAACAGGTCGACCACGCGGCTCAGTTCGGGATCGCCGCGTTCGAGCTCGCCCACGATCGCTTCGAGTCGCGCCATTTTCGTTTCAAACGTGTCAGCTTTCTTGTCAGCCATCCGGCGTCGACCGTTCGACGCGCGCTTCGAGAGCTCCGCGTTCGAGCTTCGCTTCGATAAGCGCACCTTTAGGAACCGCTCCCGCATCCCGAACCGCGCGACCTTCATAGGTGACGATCGCATAGCCGCGCCGAAGCACGGCGGCCGGATCGTTCGGCGTCAAGCGCGCATCCGCCAGACGCACGCGTTCGGCCCGGTCGCGCAAACGATCGTGCGCGGCTCGCGCGAGGCGGCCGTCGAGCGGAGCCAAGCGTTGCGAGAATCCCGCGGCGACGCGCCGAATCGATTCGTCGAGACGCGAGGCACTCGCGTGAAGCATGCGCTGTTGCTCGCCCAGCCGCGCGTACGGATTTCGTGCGTCGAGCCGGCGCTCCAACCGAAAGGCCACATCTTGCCTTTTTGCCATGAGGTTGACCGTCGACGCGTGCAATCGTTCCTCGCGAAGATCGAGCAACTGGCGCGCCCGATCCAATGCTCTCCTCGCCGCCTGATCGAGATCGGCCGAAAGACGATAAACGGTGCTCACATGCCGCTCGCGGATTTTTGAGAAATGCTGTGCGGCGATCGACGGCGTCGGTAGCGAAAGATCCGCAACATCGTCGGCCAAATGCCGATCGCCGGTATGCGCGATTGCGGATATGACCGGGTGCCGAGAACGTACGATCGCGCGCACGACCGGCTCGAGGTTGAACGGAAAGAGATCCTCGTACGAGCCGCCGCCGCGCGTCAAAACGATGACGTCGACGTCCATGCGCGACGCCCGATCGAGCGCCTCAGCGATGTCGATTTCCGCACCCACGCCCTGCACGCGCGTTTCGATGAGCGTTACCTCGACGTGCGGAGCGTCGCGCGCCATCGCTTCAATGAAGTCTTCCGCGCCTTTCGCGCGCGCCGAGACGACCGCAACGCGCCGGGGAAATTCCGGCAACGGGCGGCGACGCGCCGCATCGAACAAACCCTCGCGTTTGAACCGCTCGCGCAGCGCTTGCACCTGCGCGAATAGCGCCCCGATCCCCGAAAGGGCCACGTCGGCGACGACCAGCTGGTATTTGCTCGAGCCGCTATAGATTCCAACGGTCCCGATCGCAACCGCCTCATTCCCGTTCGCGAGCGGCGGCAAAGCAGTTGCGCGATTTTCCCACACGACGCACGCGAGTAAGTCGCTGCCTTCCTTCAAATCGAAATAGATGCGCCCGCTAGGAAGGCGCCGCAAGTTCGAGACTTCGCCTCGAATTGCGATCGATTGCAATTGCGATTGTCTGCGAAAAAGCCATTCGAGGCCGCGCACGAAGCGGCTGACGCCGTAGACCTCGCTCGGCGCCGGTTGATTCATCGCGGCGGCGGGCTGGCCGTGCTGTCGAGGCTCTGAAACGTCGTGCCGTCGCCGACGGAATCGGGCGGCGGCGTTTGATTCGGTTTGAGCTTGACGGCCCCCGGACCGGGCGTCGGCGGCGCGTCGTCCGGGGCGGCCGTTTCCGTATCGTCCGGGGCAACGTAGGCCGCGTTATTGTCGGCCGAGACGTTACGCGTCTTCACGCCGGGTGCCGCGCATTGCGAAACCGGCTCCGTTCCCGCGAGAAAATACTCGTAGCGATCGCGTCCGCCGCACGTCGCGACTTTGAGCACTTCGCCGTTCGGAAAAATGAAATCGTGCTTCGGCGTTTTTGCGAGCGCGGCTTTCATGAAGCGCGCCCAAATCCGCGCCGGAATGTTGCCGCCGTACGATTCGTTCATGCGCGTGTAGTCGTCGTTGCCCAGCCACACCGCCGTCACCAAGTCGGGAGTGAACCCGACGAACCACGCGTCGCGATAATCCGACGTCGTGCCGGTCTTTCCGGCCGCCGGCCGGTCGATCACCGCGTTCGGATATCCCGTGCCTTCGTTGATCACGCTCTCGAGCATCGTATCCATGACGTACGCCGTGCCCGCGCTCACCACTTCGTTTTGCGCCGGATAGAGGTTGTCCAAAATCGTCGTGCCCAGCGAATCCTTCACCGCGCGGAACGGCGAGGGGTCGACGTGAATCCCTTGATCCGCCAGCGTCGCATAACCGCTCGCCTGATCGAGCGGCGTTACGACCGACGTCCCGAGCGCAAGCGAAAGGTTGGCTTCGAGCGGCGAGCGCACTCCCATGCGCTGCGCGTATGCGATCACGCGATCGAGCCCGAGCTGTTGCGCTAATTTTACCGCAACGATGTTCCGCGACTGCGCGAGGGCCGTGCGCAACGTGATCGATCCCATGTAGCTATGATCGTCGTCGGACGGCGACCACATCGTGCCGTCACCCATCGGATACGACACCGGCGCATCGTCGACGACCGTGGTGGGCGGTAAGCCGCTGTCGATCGCCGCGGTGTAGACGTATACTTTGAACGACGAACCCGGCTGGCGATGCGCTTGCCACGCGCGATTGAATTGATTCTTGAGCGAAAATCCGCCCGCGCCTCCGACCATCGCCAGAATCTCTCCGGTGCTCGGACGCAACGCCACGAGCGCGGCTTGGTGCGCACCGATGCCCTCCTCTCGGGCAGCCTGCACGCCCCAGTCGACCGCATCCTCAGCGATCTTCTGCATACGCGGATCGAGCGTCGTGTACACCTGCAATCCGCCTTCGAACGTCGCTTGCGTGCCGAACGTCTTTTGCAACTGTGCGATGGCGTACGTCGTGAAATACGGATACAGATAACCCTGCAGCCCTTCCTTACGCTCGCCGATGAGCCCGAGCGGCTCTTCGTACGCGCGGTCGGCCTGTTCTTGCGTGACGTAGCCGGTCGACACCATCCGGTCGAGTACGTGCCGCTGGCGGTCTTTGGCGCGATTCAAATCGACGTAGGGCGAATAATCGGAAGGGGCTGCCGGCAAACCCGCCAGAATCGCGGCCTGCGCCAGGTTAAGATTGCGCGCGCTCTTGCCGAAGTACGTGTGCGCCGCCGCTTCGACGCCGTACGCCCCCGACCCGAAATAGATCAGGTTGAGATATCGCTCGAGAATTTCGTCTTTGGTGTAGTACCGCTC
>JAFAIW010000274.1 GCA_019236495.1 Vulcanimicrobiota bacterium
CGGCACTTTGAGCATTTTTTGAATGACGCCGATCGTTCCGATGCGCCGCACGTCTTCCGGACCCGGATTCTCAGTGTCTTTGTCCTTGAGCACCGTGAGTCCGATCGGCCGTCCTTCGCGCAGCGCTTCCTCGACGAGCTGAATGCCGGGTTTTTTAACGACCGCAAGCGGTATGACGGTATTGGGAAACAGTACCGCTTCCTGAAGCGGAAGGATGCCGATTTGCGGGGGAACGTTGACGTTTGTTTCAGACATGAATTTACGCGAGGGTCCTCGTGACGGTCATGCGGATCTCGGTGCGTGCGGTCGGGACGTATTCCGTGGTTGCCACCGGCAAACGAATCGTCAACATCCCCGCGCCGTACGTTGCGGTCACGTCTTCATACGCGATCGCCACCGGCAAGTGAATGCGCTTCACGAAGTCGCCGTATTCGATTTCCTTTTGAAGGAACGACCCGCGCGAAAAGCGCGCCGCGTCGGTGCGGCGGCCGATGATCACGAGATGCCGCTTATCGACGCCGACCCGAAGACGTTCCGCCTCGGCGCCGGCCACCTCGACCTTGACCACGACGCAGCCGGCTTCTTCGTCGACAAAGACGTCGGTATTCGGCGCCCACCGCCCCGGATTCGGCCGGCGGGCGATTTCGGCGAATAGCCGCTCGAACTCCAACTCCTCAAAGCTCATTCGTCACCATAACCGCCGCCTTTAGCAATCAGATGCAGCGAGTGCTAAGGCTCCGTTCGCTTCCTACGGAACCGGTTCCGGCAACGCCCGGCCGGCCGGCCAGACGACGCAGGGCTCGAGGCGAATCCCGAGGGGCCCGAGCGCGTCCTGCGGGAGCTGAACCTGGAGGATGTTGGGAGCGTTGGTCTTGACGCCCATCTTGGTTTGGGCCGGAAAGGCGGTCTCTTTCACGCCGGGAGCGTGGGTCGACGCCAGCACCGCATTGAGCGCCTCCGCGGACGCCGGGCTCGTGTACTGCGGGCCGCGCATCCCAAGCCACGTTTGACCGTCTTGGCGCGTGTAGAGGAAGCCGATCGTTTCGTTCGGGAGCATTGCATTCGTAGAAATTACCCGATCGATGCGCACGATTTCGCTTTGCTGCGTCAGCGGTGTGCCGAGCACGTTGGGGACTTCTTTTGCAGAATCCATGCATGGGCCGCGCGTATCGACGAACGGCGGCGCGGGTGTCGCCGGAGCGGCGGAAGGCGACGACGTTTGCGCAATGGTGGTCGCGACGGCAAGAAGCAGCGCGGTTGTTTCGATCATCATAAACGTCCTTTCCGCATGGTACAATGAGCATCCTCATGAGGTACGGCTACTCGCGCTATCGCGACCGCCGGGAAGCAGGACGCGCGCTCGCCGAACTATTACGGCGTTATGCAGATCGCGACGACGTGGTGGTTTACGCACTACCGCGCGGCGGCGTGCCCGTCGCCTATGAAATCGCCACCGCGCTCCATGCGCCGCTCGACGTATTCACCGTCCGAAAACTCGGCGTTCCCGGACACGAAGAGCTCGCGATGGGCGCGGTTGCGCCGGGCGGCCTCTACGTGATGGACGAAGGCATCGTGAACTCGCTCGGGGTGTCGGCGTCGGAGTTCGGAGAAGTGATTCGCAAGGAAGTCGCCGAGGCGGAGCGTCGCGATGCAGCGTATCGCCATCATCGACCTCGGCCCGACGTATCGGGAAAAATCGCGATCGTCGTCGACGATGGGCTCGCCACGGGTTCGACGATGCGCGTTGCGGTCGAGTCGCTGCGTCGCATGGCGCCGCGGCAGATCATCGTCGCCGTACCTGTCGGCGCGCTCGACACGTGTGAGATGTTGCAAGAAGAAGCCGACAAAGTAATCTGCGCCGCGACGCCCGAACACTTTCGCGCCGTCGGTCTGTATTATGAAGACTTCAGCCAAACGACCGATGAAGAAGTGCGCGACCTCCTCGCGCATGCATTCGACGCACAGGCGAAACGGTGGAGCACCAGATAATTCTCGACGGCGCCTCGATCGGCGCCACCGCCGACGTTCCGCCAGATCCGGCCGGCGCGGTGATCTTTGCACACGGCAGCGGCAGCAGCCGCTTCAGCACGCGCAATCGCTTCGTTGCGACACAGCTGCGCAACGCCGGTTTTGCCGCGCTGCTCATCGATCTCTTGTCTTCAGAAGAAGCGGCGGTCGACGAACGCACGGCGCAATACCGGTTCGACATCTCGTTCTTGGCGCGCCGGTTGATCGGAGCGACGCATTGGTTTTCGAAAGAGTATGGCGCGTTGCCGGTCGGATATTTCGGAGCGAGCACCGGCGCGGCGGCGGCGCTCGTTGCGGCGGCAGCGCTCGGTGAACGCGTTCGCGCCGTCGTCTCGCGCGGCGGCCGGCCCGATCTCGCCGGAGAAACGCTGGCGCGGGTCGCCGCGCCGACCTTGCTGATCGTCGGAGAACACGACCCGACGGTCGTCGACCTCAACTACCAAGCCGCGCGGATGATGACGACGTTCCATGCGATCGCGCTGGTTCCCAACGCATCGCATCTTTTCGAAGAACCGGGCGCTCTCGAGCGCGTTGCCGAACTCGCGAGCGCCTGGTTCGTTCGCTACGTCGCGGCCGCGGCTACGGCTTAGGGGCGGTCATTCTGCGGACGCGGTCCCGAGCGCGTCGGCGAGATCGCGGCCGATGACGATCGTGACGCCGGCGGTGCCGTCGGTTACGATCGTCGCGTTCGTCGCGACGCTTCCCAAGGCGTCGAGCACTTGATGGGCCGATGCCGGCGTCGCCGAGTGCAATTCCGTCGTCAGAACGTTCGGCGTCGGGGCATCACCGATCGTCCCGATGGTGAATCCCTTCGCTTTGAGTAGCCCTGCAACGCGCCGCGCCAGACCTGTCGTCGTCGTTCCGTTCTTGACGTCCACCCGCAGCGTGCCGACGACGGGGGGCGGCGCCACGAGCATGCTGCGTACGAGATACGCGCGCGCCCGTTCGTCGGGAATGATGACGTTGCCGTAATACGGCACGTCTTTGTCGGCGACGTAGGGGATCTGCGCCATGGCGATCGCTCCCGGACTCAAATCCGAGAATGCGTTCGCGATACTGAACATTTCTTGCGTCGTCAACGACGTTTCGACGTCACGATGCACGACGCCGAGAAGATCGTCGATGTGCGCGAGCGTGTTCAGCTTGTTCGAGCGTAAGCGCGTCACCAAGGCCCGGATGACCTGATCTTGCCGCATGATCCGGCACGGATCGCTGCACCAGTCGTGGCGAAAACGAGCGTACCCGACCGCTTGCGGCCCATCTAAGTGTTGCATCCCGGGTTTCAGATGCACGTGCAAGTGACCCCAGGTGTCGTCGTAGTCGATCGGACCGTTCGGCCCTTGGTTGCGCAGCGCGTCCGAATTCTCGACCGCCACGTCGACGCCGCCCAGCGCGTTGATGAGATCCTTCATCGTATCGATTCGTAGGACCACATATCGATCGAATGCCGGGATTCCGAGCCACTTTGCGACCACCGCCTGGGTTTCTTTGATTCCGCCGTCGGATTGTGCTTGATTGATCTTTGCTTCTTGCCCGTTCGGCAGAATGACGTCCATGTCGCGCGGAACGGACAAGATGTAAGCCTTCTTTGCATCGAAATCCAGATTCACGACCTTGATGATGTCGCTGCGCGAGGTGCGCGACGTTTCGATGTCGAGGTTATCGTAGTCGTAGTCGAGGCCGACGACGAGCACGAGCAGGTGAGGCTTTCCAAAGACTTGCTGCGGTGAAGGGACCACCGGCTGCATGAGCACTTGCAACGGCGTTTGATGTTTGAAGGCTGCAACGGTGCCGATTGCGGCCGCTGCGACGACGAGCCCGACTCCCGCGACGAGAGCCGGAATGCGAAAACGATTGGACATGAATTCCCTCGATGCCACAACGTGGCGTCTCTGCGCAAGACGGGGCGGAGCCCGGTCTTGCTCAAGGTAAAATGAGGCGTTACCTATGCAGAGAAGGGAGGGGCCCGTTCGCCGGTGCGGCGCGCCAGCAACGTCAACGAAAGCGGCCGCAGCGCCGGCTGCCGGCGCGATTGCGGCACGGGGCCGTCCGGCAAGCGGTGCGCGACGCTGCGCGCAACGAAAACGACCGCGGCCAAGATCGCCCGTGCGCCGTTCCGGAGCACGCGTAAAAGTGCAAGCGTTACGACGCAGCTCGCAAATGCGTGCGCGGCAAGACTGATCGCAACGGGTGCGCCGAGCCATACGAGCGGCCCGAGAACGTGACCGTATACGGCGAATTGCTCGGCTGTTTCCAAGGCAAAGAGAATGACGATTTGCGTGCAGAGTATTGCGGGGAGTGCTCGCGTCACGAAGCGCGCGTCAACCGCAACGGCCGGCTGCAGAATCCATTTCGGATCGGCGACGCGCCAGCCGAAGGCGCGGCGCACGTAAATAACGAGCCACGCTGCCGCCGCCGTCGCACCGACCAACATCGCAGGGAGCACGTCGATCAGGCTGCGATCGGTGTAATTCCCGGGGCCGAAGGCTCCGGCGTTCGAGAGCGATTCGACGATCGGATCCGCGACGGCGAACCCAATGAAGGCTGCGGCGATACAGAACAGTGATCGAATCCAGAAACGGGAGTCGTGTACCACGAGCTACTGCTTGACGGCGTCGACCTCGGCGGTCGTCACGGCTCCGCCGCTATTTCCCCAGGTCGAGCGGAGATACGTGAGCACCGCCGCAATTTGTGCATCGCTCAGCTGACCCGCCCATGCCGGCATCTGTCCGTTGTAGTTCTGTCCTTTGACGCTGACTTGGCCGGTCAATCCGTATTTGACGATGTGAATGACCTTCGGTTTGTCGCCGGAAACGACCGGATTGCCGGCAAGCGGCGGAAACGCGCCGGGCGCGCCCTGACCGTTTGCTTGATGGCAGCTACTGCAATTGGTGCTGTAGACGGACGCACCGCTCACGCCCGCCATTGTTTGTGCGGTTGCCGCACTTTCGGGCGCCGACGTCGACGTATCGTTCGACGCGTTTTGTCCTTTCGAACACGCGGGGAGTGCGAGCGCGGCGAACACCGCGAGAATGGCCCAAAAACGACGCGACATCACGGCATGCTCCTTCTGGAAGGTATCGGAAGCTCCTATGCGGTTGCGTCGGGTGCATCGACCCGGCGCGTACGACGCTCACGCGCATACCGGCGCAGCGAATCGACCCCGAAGTCGCTCGCGACCGCGAGCGTAACGAGCGACGCCACCGCGATCGCACTCGCAGCACCGGCGTATCCACCGTAATTCAGGAACGCCCCCTTCACGATGAAGTATCCCACCGCCAGAAGCAGCGAACCAAACGCCGCTAGGCGCGTTAAGAGACCGACGATCAAAAGTCCGCCGACTGCGACTTCCAACGCGGCGATAATCGGAATGAGTTCGTTCGTGTACGGTGCCAGCATCGGCCACCGAACGAGCGTGGCGTGCAGTGTCGAGCCGGCCGCACCGCCCGGCGCAATGAGTTTGTTCACGCCGTGAAGCAGCCAGAAGACACCGAGATACATGCGCAGCACGGTCAGCCAGAATGCCGCATGCACGGATTGTCGAGTCATGTTTCGTTCTTACCCGCGAAGTCTCGAAAAGGTGTCGAGCGGCCTCTCGCTAGAGGCCGAAAAGCCCGGTGAGCGCCGCTGTTGCCAGGGTGTTGTCGCGCATCATGAAGCGGAGTTTCGCGCCGGTCGTGTTTTCGTCGAGATCGAGCTTCGGGACGTCGAGCGCGTACAGGGTGAAGTGGTAGTGATGCGCCGGACCCGGTGGAGGACAGGGGCCGCCGTAGTTCTTGTCGCCCCAATCGGTGTGGCCGTGTTTGCCGCCCTGCGGATTCTCGGCCGTCCCCATCGTGCGATCCAGTTTGCGCACGCTGGCCGGAATGTTGAAGAGGATCCAGTGATAGAAGCCCGTGCCGGTGGGCGCATCGGGGTCGTGGCAGAGCAATGCAAAACTCTTCGTGGCTTCAGGAACGTCGCTCCATTCCAAGTCCGGAGAAACGTTCTTTCCACCGCACATCGGGTGCGCCGCATCTAGCGGGATGGTACCGCCGTCCGAAAACATCGTGCTCTTCAGCCGCATGACCGCCCTTTCGCTCAAATCTCGAGGAAAGAGAGGTATGCTTCGGGATCGCGCGCGGCCCCTTGCGCGCGCGCCGCAGCGTGCGCCTCTCTTCCGAGAAGCGAAAGCGCCGCAAAATCCCAAGCATCGAGATAGCGACGTTCGACCGGAAACACCGCCAAATGATGTGCGGCACGAAAGCGCTCGAGAAACGCGCGCGTTTCGATCGCTCGCGCCAGTTCCCCGTGCGCGACGAACAACGTCGCTCGCGAATCGAGGGCAAGCGCAACGATGTCCCAATTGCTGGTCCGGCGCAACGTCCGGTGCTGCGCTCCATACAAAAGCTCGGCTTGGGCCAAATCTCCCCGCATCGCCAAATAGGTAACGCGCCGCATTCCCAACTCGAGGGTGTGCTCCACGTTTCCAAGCTTTGTAAGCAATTCGAAAGCGTGCGCCGAATATTTTACGGCATCGTCGAGGTTGCGTTCGAGATACGCCAGGCGTGACTGCGTTTCGGCGGTCAGCGCTTCGTCGTACTCGTCGCGAGTTTTCGTTTGGAAACTTTCTTCGAGAAGGCGGCGGCTGGCCGCGAAGTCGCCTTTGCATTCCGACATATAAATCGAAAGATTGAATTTGCAAATACTGATGCCGACATCGTCATGCTCGCGTTGCGCCGCGTCGAGCGCCAAGCGGTAGTATTGTTCGGCTTCGTCGTATCGCCCGCCGTAGAGCAGCGCGTTCGCGAGTGCGGTGTAATATTTCAGCACCGACTCGGCAGGTTGTGCGTCGAGCGCGTGTTCGAGCGCGCGTTCGCCCCACGTCACCGAAGCGGCGAAGTCGCCGTGCACGAATTCGAGCGTGCTGGCGATGCGCGTCAGCCGGGCTTTCTGCACGAGCGAGAGCTCCGGCAACCCCAGCGCTCGCTCGACCATATGCAGCCCTTCCTCCGATTTCCCGAGTTCGTGCCAGTACCAATGCGTGTGCATTGCCAGCTCGACCGCGGAGGCGTGCAAGTCGCCGTCGAGCACGGCGGCGTCAAACGCCGCCAAGATGTTGGGCATCTCCGCCTCGTAGCGCGCCAGCCAGCTCGTGGAATCCGACTGACCGTATTCCCCGTCGAGCTTCTTCGCGTACTCGGCGTAGCGCCGCACGAACGCCGAGCGGGCGTCGGCGGTGAGCAATTTGCGCTGGACGAGCCGATCGAGCAACGGGCGCGTGGCCTTTCCCTTCGCCAGCGAAGCCGCGGCCGTGCGGTCGAAGCCGCCGTCGAGTTCGGCGAGCCGCTCGAGGACGCGAAGGTCGTCGGCTGAGGGGGTGCCCATCATGCCTATTATCGGTCCTCCAATACCCCGAAAGAAAGAGTCCCGCGCAATTTGCACGGGACTCTCATCTTGGTCCGACCCATCGCTTGTCATCCTGAGGTGCGAGCGCGAAGCGCGAGCCTCGAAGGGTCAGGGTGACACGATGGATGCTACATCATGTCGTAGCCGCCCATGCCGCCGCCCGGCATCGCGGGCTCCTTCTTCGGCTCGGGCTTGTCGGCAATCAACGTCTCCGTCGTCAGAATCATCGCACCGATCGACGCCGCGTTTTGCAGCGCCGAACGCGTGACCTTGAACGGCTCCACGATGCCCGCCTTGAACATGTCGACCAGCTCGCCGCTGATGGCGTCGAAACCGATCGGCGGTTGTTTGGCGCGCACATTGTTCACTTCGACCGATCCCTCGTAGCCCGCGTTGAACGCGATCTGACGGAGCGGCTCCTCGAGCGCTCGGCGCACGATCTCGATGCCGACCTTTTCATCGGCAACCGTTGAGGCGTGACCGTTCGTCGAAGGCGGTTGATACTTGTCGATGGCCTTTTGCGCGTGCACGAGCGACGAGCCGCCACCCGGAATCATGCCTTCCTGCACGGCCGCTCGGGTCGCGCTGAGGGCATCTTCGATCCGGTGTTTCTTCTCTTTGAGCTCGGTTTCGGTAGCGGCGCCGACTTGAATGACGGCCACGCCGCCGCTGAGCTTCGCCAGACGCTCTTGCAGCTTCTCGCGATCGAAGTCGCTGTCGGTTTCCTCGATCTGCTTTTTGATCATCTCGATGCGGCCTTTGATGTTTTCCGGCTTGCCTGCGCCGTCGACGATCGTGGTCTCTTCCTTGGTGACCTTCACCGACTTGGCCTTACCAAGCAGATCCGGCGTCACTTTGTCGAGCTTGAGGCCCAGCTCTTCCGAGATCACCGTCGCGCCGGTCAGCGCCGCGATGTCTTTGAGCATCTCTTTGCGGCGGTCGCCGAAGCCCGGCGCCTTGACCGCAACCGTGGTGAACGTGCCGCGCAGCTTGTTGACCACCAGCGTGGCAAGGGCTTCGCCTTCGACGTCTTCCGCGATGATCAACAGGGGCTTTTGCACCTGAACGATCTTCTCGAGCAGCGGCAGAATGTCGGCGATGGCCGATATCTTGCGCTCCGTCACGAGAATAAACGGATCCGCAAGCGTGGCTTCCATCCGTTCGCTATCGGTGACCATGTACGGCGAAATGTAGCCCTTGTCGAACTGCATGCCTTCTTTGGTCTCGACTTCGGTCTTCATCGATTTCGATTCTTCGACCGTGATGACGCCGTCTTTGCCGACCTTCTCCATCGCTTCGGAAATCAGCGCGCCGATTTCTTTGTCGTTGGCCGAGATGGACGCGACTTGCGCGATCTTCTCTTTGGTGTCGACCTTCTGGACGAGTTTTTCCATTTCGCCGACCGCGATCTCCACGGCTTTCTCGATGCCGCGCTTGATCAACAGCGGATTGCTGCCGGCGGTAACGTTGCGGAGGCCTTCGCGGATGATCGCTTGCGCGAGCACCGTGGCGGTCGTTGTGCCGTCACCGGCCACGTCGTTCGTCTTCGAAGCGACTTCCTTGACGAGCTGCGCACCCATGTTCTCGAAGGTGTTGGTCAGCTCGATTTCTTTGGCAATCGTCACGCCGTCGTTGGTGATCGTCGGCGAGCCGAATTTCTTATCGAGGACGACGTTGCGTCCTTTGGGGCCGAGCGTCACGCGGACGGCGTCGGCTAGAATGTTCGCCCCGCGCTCGAGTGCGCGGCGGGCGTTTTCGTCAAAAATCAGTTCTTTCGCAGCCATAATTTTTTACTCAGCTCTCCTAAACGCCGGCCGGGACTTTGTCCACGATCGCGAGGACGTCTTTTTCGGAAATGATCAGGAACTCTTTACCGTCGACCTTGACTTCGGATCCGGAATACTTCGAATAGATGATCCGGTCGCCGGTCTTGACGCTCATCGGCAGCGTCTTGCCGTCGTCGTTGACGCGGCCGGTGCCGACCGCACGGACGATGCCTTCTTGCGGCTTCTCCTTAGCGGTGTCGGGCAGGAACACGCCTCCCGCGCTCTTGTCCGCCTGCTCGACGTGCTCGACGACCACGCGGTCGCCAATGGGCTTGAGATTCACGTATAGTCCTCCCAGACATGATGCAGTTGGCACTCAGGTGCTTAGAGTGCCAGCCAACAGATAGTAGCAGAGTAGCCGGGGGAGTGCAAGCGGTGCAATCGCGCAACCTCAAGGTTGCGTTTCGGAGTTCCGTGTGCTATCGTATACGCAACCTGGAGGTTGCATATGAACTCGTCCACCGACCGCATCGAAAAACGCCTCGTCCTGAGGGCTCCGCAGGAGCGGGTTTGGCACGCGCTGGCGGATCCCGAAGCCTTCGGCAGCTGGTTTGGCGCCGAACTGGCCGGCACGTTCGCCGCCGGCGTGCTGACCCGCGGCCGGATTCGCCCCACGCACGTCGATCCAAACGTCGCGAAGATGCAAGAGAAGTACGCCGGATTCCCGATGGCATTTTACGTGGAGCAGGTCGAGCCGATGCACCTGCTGTCGTTTCGGTGGCATCCCTTCGCCATCGATCCCGACGTCGATTACTCCGACGAACCCATGACCCTCGTGACGTTCACGCTCGAAGCCGTTCCCGAAGGCACGACGCTCACCGTCGTGGAGTCCGGCTTCGACCGCATTCCGATTGCGCGGCGCGCGGACGCATTCGAAGCGAATGAGGAGGGTTGGGATCTGCTCGTGC
>JAFAIW010000127.1 GCA_019236495.1 Vulcanimicrobiota bacterium
TGATTGTTGGCGCCGGACCAGTCCGCATCCGTGTCGCCGATCGGGAGGCGACGGTAGCGAAAGTCTGCGACGTCGACGTCGCCTGCCGTGCGGAACACGGTCGGCGTGCGGAAAAACGCGAGCGCGACGTTGCCGCGGCCCGCGAGCGTGTCGCCGGTCGCGCAGAAATCGTTGAAGTCGCTCAAGTCGGCGTGCGCGGCGAAAACCGCGACGCTGCTGGTGCCCGAACTGAGTCCGGCGGACGCATTGACCTGCGTGCGCGTCGTTCCGACGAGCACGCTGCCGTGTTCGACGCGAATTTCAGACGGGCTGGCCGAAAGCTGTGCGCGCGCATCGCCAAAGCCGAGACCGTTGACGTTTCCTACGGGGATCTCGACCGGACCGGTGATTTGCGGCTGCGTTCCCGCGCCGCCGACGTGAAAGTTCGCGCTGAAACTTCCCGTTGCCGCGTAGCCGGGAACGTGCAGCGCGCTCACGACGTCGCCGATCTCCGCCACCGGAACGTGTGCCTGCAAGTCATATGCGGGCTGCCCGCTTCTCAGCGCGCCGACGCTGCCGTCGAACCGCCCGAAGACGGCCCCCAGAACGCCCGTCGCGGCGGTCATGCGCACCGCGTCTCCACGCAGGTCGATCATCGCCGACCCCGCCACCGGAACGCCGGCCGCCCGCGCGCTCTCCAGGGCAACGTTACCGGCGAAGCTCGGCGCACCGGCGCTCTCGCCGAAGGTGCCGGCCGCGACGATTCTTCCTTCTTCTAATGGAACGCCGAGCGTCGCCAGCAGCGGCGGTCCGGCATCCGCGGTGCTAACGGCGATGCCCGAACGGCCGGGATCGAGCGTTCCCGCAGCGACCGTGTGCGCGCCGCCGACTTGTGCTTTTGCGGAATAAATTCGCACGCGATTTCCCTCGACCGCGAGCGTTCCGTCAAACGCTTCTATCGGAATTCCCGAAAGCGACGCGCGTTCCAGTTGCGTTCCGTGCGCTTGCACGACAATGTCGTTGCCCGCAACCGCAAGCGCAATCGGCCCGTGCATTTTTCCGCGCGCGCTCACCCCGCCCATATACGGTTGTAATGCCGCAAGATCACCGTCGACGTCGCCGTGCACCGCGAACGTGCCGTTGACGAACGCCGCTTGTGCGCGCATGCGCCCCCACGTGCCGCGCGCATCGATGCGCGGCATGTCGAGATGGTCGAGCGTTCCGCCGAAGTCCGCCCGGACGTCGCCGATCGGGAAGTGCGAAACGACGAGCCGATGAATATCCGCGGTGCCGGCCATGCTCACCGCGTGCCCGCTGCCGCCGCCGGCCAAGTCCGCCGAGACGATGTAGCCGCGGTCGAGCGGCAAGATCGGCATTTGCAATCCGGGAAACGCGTCTTCGTTCGCCTGCGACAGCCGTACGCCGTGCGCCGAAAGCCAAAACGCCGAATCGCCGCGCGGCCGGTCCAGAATGTACGCCAGGACCAGCGACCCGCCTCCGGGTGCGCGCATCCACATCGGACCGATTTGACCGTAGCCTTGCGGACTCAGCGAGAAGAATCCGCTGAACACCGGCAAGTTTCGCGGATCTGCCAAATAGCCGCGGGCGACGAAATTTGTGTCGACGCCGTCCAAGAGAATGTCTCCGGTTACGGGTTCGTGGCCGATGAGCGCGCGCAGGTACGGCACGTTCGACGCGTCTGAATCGAAGTGGAGCTCCACCTTCGATTTCACGGAACGCCCCGTAATATCCATCGTCCCGTGAATGTCGACGCCGATCCCCGAGTATGTCACGCTCAGCGGAATGAAATCGACGTTGCCGCCGAAGATGCTGGCGACACCGTTCAAACGGTCGAGCGGAATACGGTCGTACCACATGCGTGGCGACCGAAAGCCGATCAAAAGAACCGGATCGTTGATGGTCCCCTCGACCAGCACGCGCAAGTGCATGGGCCCTGCGAGCGGATACGTGCGCGCGAACGTAATGGCGCTCTTGAATGCGCGCATGTCGCCCGTTCCTTCGATTCCCAGGCGAAATTTCGGATCGTTGAAATCGTAAATCCCGCCGGCGATGCGCAGCGGAATGCCGGCAATCGTCGCCCCCAACTCTTTGGCGGCAAAGCCGCCGTCGAACACTTGCACGACGCCGTGAATGTGATCGACCGGTTGCGCGAGGGTTTTGACGTAGATTTGCGCGTCGTTCACGCGCGCTCGCGCGCTGAGATGATAGTTCACCGGGAGTCCGGGCTGCAAACCGAGCGCGAAGATGCTCGCATCGAGATCGCGGGTCGTCCCCGCTAAGACGTGTGCTGCCGGCGAGTTGATGAAGAAATTCGCGAGCGCTCGCATCGGCAGCGCGCTCGCGGTGATGTGATGGAGTGCGTAGCCGCGATTGTAGTCGACGGTGCCGACGGCTTTGAACGGTTGATCCTTCACGTCGACAAACGCGCCGCTGACGACGTAATGGGTTCGCGCGTCGGACTTCACCGACAGATTGGCGTCGATGTTCCGTAACTCAACGCGGCGGCCGTCAGCATAGTACGAGGACGCGTCGACGAGCACCGCGCTCCCGTTGCGAACGCGGGCGTAGTATTCGAGCGGCGTACCGTTCACGCGGGTTTGGCCGGGCGCGGCGATCGGCCGCCTGCCCGGGCCCGTACTTATGTTGTAACTGCCGTCGGGACGACGCACCACCGTGATGCGGGGGCGGTCGATCGTGACGCCGAGCAATCCGAATCGATGCGCGCTGCCCGGAAAGAGATCGCGCAGATTGTAGTAGACGTCGATGCGATCCGCATCGAGGACGGGATCAACGCCGTGGGTTACGTGGACGTCGAAGAGCGCTGCGTGCGATCGCGTAACCCGCATCTCGCCGATGGAAACACCGTAGCCTGTGACGACGCTGAGTCCGGTCGACAGCATGAAGCCAACGACAGCACGGCGCTCCAGCAGCGCCAACGCCAGCATCGCTACAATCGAGACGATGACCCAAAATCGTCGTTTCGTCGGCAAACGTTCCCGTCGCTATTAAGTAGGCCTGTGTCCTTCTTACCCAGGCTAACGCAACCCCTCGAAGGTGCGTTACCGCCCGAATCAGTTAGAGGTCGAGATTCTTGACGCTGCGCGCGAAATCGAAGATGTATTGCTTGCGCGGTTCGACCTTGTCACCCATCAAATCCGTGAAAATCCGCTCCGCTTCGATCGCGTCTTCGACGGTGATCTGTTTGAGACGGCGGTTGCCGACCTCCATCGTGGTCTCGGCGAGCTGCTCCGCGTCCATCTCTCCCAATCCCTTGTACTGCTGGATCTGCCAGTCTTTGCCGTCGCCGTCGCCCACGATCTTCTTGAGCTCCGCGTCGCTGTAAGCATATTCGTGCTTCTTGCCTTTGCGAACGCCGTACAACGGGGGCTGCGCAATGTACACGAAGCCCTTGTCGAGCAATTCGCGCATTTGACGATAGAAAAACGTCAGCAACAGCGTGCGGATATGAGAGCCGTCGACGTCGGCATCGGTCATGATGACGATCTTGTGGTAGCGTAACCGTGTCGCATCGAACTCATCGCCGAATCCGGTGCCGAGGGCCGTGATCATCGTGCGGATCTCCTCGTTGCCGAGGACCTTGTCCAGGCGCGCTTTCTCGACGTTGAGAATCTTGCCGCGCAGCGGCAGGATCGCTTGCGTGTTTGGATCTCGGCCACCCTTGGCGGTACCGCCGGCGGAGTCGCCTTCGACCAAGAAGATTTCGCACTCGGCCGGGTTTTGATTCTTGCAGTCGACCAGCTTGCCGGGCAGGCCGCTGCCTTCGAGCGCATTCTTGCGGCGCGACAGGTCGCGAGCTTTCTTCGCGGCTTCGCGCGCCCGGGAGGCCTGCATGCACTTCTCGACGATTGCGCGCGCATTTTTTGGATTCTCCTCGAGGAAGAAATCCATGCGTTCGTTGACGAGCCCGTAGACGATGCTCCGCACTTTGGCATTGCCGAGCTTCGTTTTGGTCTGGCCTTCGAACTGAGGATCTTGCAGCTTCACCGAAACGACGGCGGTCAGACCTTCCATGCAGTCGTCCGTGGAGAGGTTGCCGTCGGACTCCTTCAGCATGCCGCGCTTTTTCGCATACGAGTTGACCGCGTTGGTCACGGCGGTGCGGTAGCCCAAGAGATGCATGCCGCCTTCAATCGTGTTGATGTTGTTGGCGTACGAATAGATCAGCTCCGTGTACGTGTCGGTCCACTGCATCGCCACTTCGACGCTGACGCTATCGCGCTCTTGGTTCGTCGAGATGATGGGATGGATCGGATCCTTCTTGTCGTTCAGCCACTCGACGAAAGAAATGATGCCACCGTCGTATTTGTAGGTCCGCTCTTTTGGTTCTTCACCGCGATCGTCGCGAAGCGTAATACTCAACCCGCGATTGAGAAATGCGAGCTCGCGTAAGCGCTTTTGCAGGATGTCCCAGTGGAAGTTCGTCGTTTCGAATACCGTCGGATCCGGCTTGAACCACTGGTACGTGCCGGTGCCTTCGGCTTTCCCGACGACGTGGAGTTTCTCGCGCGTCAGCCCGCGAGCGAACGTAATCTCGTATTCTTTGCCGTCGCGTTTGACGCGGGTGATCATCTCTTCCGAAAGCGCGTTGACGACCGAGATGCCGACGCCGTGCAGCCCGCCCGAGACCTTGTAGCCGCCTTTGCCGAATTTTCCGCCGGCGTGCAACATCGTCATGACGACCTCGACCGCCGGCATCCGTTCGCCGGCGTGCACGTCGATGGGGATGCCGCGGCCATCGTCTTCGACCGAGCACGAGCCGTCCTTGTAAAGCACGACGCGGACGTTTTGGGCGTAACCGGCCAACGCTTCGTCGACGGCGTTGTCGACTGCCTCGTAGACGAGTTGGTGTAAGCCGCGTTCTGCCGTGTTCCCGATGTACATACCGGGGCGTTTGCGCACGGCTTCCAGTCCCTTGAGAACTTCGATTTCCGCGCCGGTGTATTTTTTGTCAGGCATTCCTTTTTATCGTTCCGTGTTTCCGTAAATCAAGCCGTGCAGTTCGTCGCCCAGCACGTTGCGAACGATCGCGGGCGTTACGCGCTCCGGATCGAGACCGCTCTTCAACAAAACGTACGAGCTCGCGACGAGCCGCTCGCGTCCACCGCCGGAAAGGCGCGCGGCGCGCCGCGCCCGATCGAGAAGTTCCCACCAGCGCTGCAAGATGCGCGTCCGAAGGTGACGGTATTCTTCGGCAGAGAGCCCATCCACCAGCTGCGCGAGCGCGTCGTAACCGAGCCACGGCGCCTCGAAGAGCAACCGCGCGACGGCTCGAAACTTCCGGTCGGATTCGGCGTTTTCACACCGCGCACACCGTTCGGTTTCCCGAGCGATGTGGGCGCCGCACCGGCTGCATTCCTTCCACCCCGCAGCCGCTTTGGCCCGCCGCGCCGCAGCGACGTCGGTCGCATAGCGCGCGAGCGCTTCGCCCACGGTTTTTGCGTCCGCTCGAGGCGTGCGCAAATCGAATCGACGCTGCGTCCGGCGTCGCACGACCGGCGCCGCCGATCGCGTTGCCAGCTTTCCCACGCGAAAACGGAGTTTCGTGATTCCGCTGACGGCCGCATCGCGACGGATCGCGGCAACGATCGGTTCGGCAAGAAAGCTCAGCTGTTGACTCCAAGCGCTCGAGCGCGTCGCGACCACGAGCGTGTCGCCGGCGATTTCGAGCGGTCTGGAATTATGCGCGACGTCGGGACCCACGACCGAGGTCCACACGGCGTTCAATGCGGCGACCGGATCGACGTCCGCATCGACGGCGGGACGCCACTCCGCGCATGCGTCTTTCAAAACACGCAGCATTAGGCGATCCGTTGCAGCGCCGCATCCGCGATGCGGTATGCGGCGGCGCCGGCTGCCGATGCGGGGAGCGTGGTGGTCGTCAAAAATGCTTGCTCGTAGCCGCCGATGCCGGCAAAGAAGGCACCGGCGCGGGAGGGGTCGAGCTCCGAGAGGACGTCGTCGAGGAGGAGCAGCGGAGCCTCGCCGGAGCGTTCGTGCATCACCGCATATTCGCCGACCTTGAGGGCAAGTACCGCTGTGCGTTGTTGCCCCTGCGAGCCGTAGGCGGCGAGCGAAGCGCCGTCGAGCGTGAGTGCGACGTCGTCGCGATGCGGGCCTACGAGCACCGCTTTGCGCGCTGCTTCTGCGTCGGCCCGTTCGCGCAATCGCGTTTCGAACGCGCCGGCTACCGCCTCGTCCGTCGGAACGTCGAACGGCACGTTTGGAACGTACTGCAGACCGAAGCGCTCGGCGCCGCCGGTCCAACCCGCGTGTGCGTGCTGCGCCGCGCGTTCCAGTGCGGCAACGAGATGCGCGCGCGCCAGCATGATCTTGCTGCCTGCTTCGACGAGCGTTTGATTGTAGATTTCCAAGAGCGAAGGGTCGGGGGGCACGATGCCGCGCAGCAATGCGCTCTTTTGGGCGACGGCTTTTTGGTAGCGAACCAATTCGTGGTAGTAACTGCGCTGGTCTTGCGCCAGCGCGACGTTCAGCATCGAACGGCGCATGGCCGGTGGCCCCGTGACGAGGTGCAGATCGCCCGGCACGAACGTCACTACTTTGACCGATCCCAAGAAGCGCGCGTACCGCACCGCTTCGCCGTTGATCGCGTAGAGTTTGCGCGTCCCGCGTGAGGTCGCCGTGATCGTGCATGCGAGACGAATGTTGCCCGCGGCAATGCGTGCTTCGCCCGAGATCGTGGCGATTTCGAGCCCTGTCTTCACCAAGTCGGCCTCGCGATTCGTTCGAAACGATTTGCCCGTGCCGAGCATCGAGATCGCCTCGAGCAAGTTGCTTTTCCCCTGTGCGTTATCGCCGACGAACACGTTCAAGCCCGGGGCCGGCTCGAAGTCGAGCCGCGCGTAGTTGCGCACGTTCGAGAGCGACACGCGCGTCAGGAGCACGCGGATTCGGTCGCGTGACGCTACTGACGCAAAGGCATCAGGACGTACATCTGCTCGCCGCCTTCCGGCGCCTCGGCCGGCCGGATCGCCGCCGGCGAAAGCGGCCCGAGAAATTCCATGACCGTTTGCGGGCTGTCGATGTGGTTGAGAATCTCCACCAGGTAGCGCGCGTTGAAGGCGATGGTGAGATCCTCACCCGTCTGCTCGATTTCGAGCTCTTCGTACGCATTGCCGGCGACATCGGAATTGGCGGTCAAAATAAGGGTCGAGTTGCCGATTTGAAGGCGCACCATCGAGGCGCGGTCGCCCGCCACGAGTTCGGCCCTCTTGAGTCCGCCGATGAGTTGTTGCGTGTTTACCGCAATCTTGCGATCGAATTTCGGCGGGATGACTTGCCCGTAGTTTGGATACTGTCCGTCCACCAGACGCACGACGATCGACGTATCGCCGCCCGAAAACTGAAGCTGATTGTTTTGTGCACCCAGGACGGTGACGTCGATCTTCTCGGCGCCGCCGAGATTGCGCGCCGCTTCGGCGAGGGCACGCGAGGGCACGATGTATTTCTCCGCTCCGCCGATGCCTTCGTCCAAAGCGGTTTGCCATTTCGCGAGGCGGTAGCCGTCGGTCGCGACCAACGTCAGATTGTTGCCTTCAACTTCAAGCAGCGTGCCCATCAACACCGCTCCGCGCGCTTCTTCGGTCGAAGCGGCGAAGATCGTGCCGGTGACGCCGTCCCGGAAGCGCTTGGAATTGAGCGAGAAGCTTTGCCCTTTTTGGGCACTGGGCAGCGGCGGATATTCGTCCGCCGGCAAGGCGTGAAAGTCGTAATTGGAGCGCTCGTACTTGATACTCGCGCGGGTCGGCGTCCCCGTCAGCTCGAGAAGCCCCGGCGGTAAGTTGCTCAAGTAGCCGCTGAACAATTTTGCCGGCACCGTGACGCTGCCGGTCTCGCTCACTTCTGCCGCAAAGGCGTGCTCGAGGGTCAGTTCGAGGTCCGTCGCCCGGACCGCGATCTTCCCGCCGTCCGCTTGGAGCAGCACGTTGGATAGAATCGGGACCGTGGTGTGCGCGTTGACGACTTTGCTGGCCGCTCCAACGGCGGACGCTATGTCCTTGGTGTTACACGTGAATTTCATTCATCCACCATTCAAAAGTGCGGCGGTTCTCGTATTTTTTATAAGAGCCCAGTAGTCGTAGTAATAAGGCGGTGTATTCTGCGAAGAAGGGCGCAATACTGCGTGCCGGCGGAGCTTTTTTCAAAAGAACAAGATGTGCACAGACGCTGAGCCGTCCTGCACATTTCCACCGTTTCGGAGCGTGGCGGCGTTATCCACGCGGCGCTGCGGAGCCTGTGCAGGAAGCTGCGGCTTTCGGGAATGGTCGTTCGCAACCGCCTGCGCATACCTTGCGAACGGCTGTGTACGGCGGTGCAAAAAAGAAACGGCCCGCTAAACGAGCCGCTTCGTGCCTGCGCAAATGGGGCGGTCAATCGTTTTGGCACAGCGCGATCAGCGAGCGAACTTTATTGCGATACGCTTCGTCGCGTTGCATCTGGTCTTTAACCTTGTCGCGCGCGTACATGACGGTCGTGTGGTCTTTCTTGCCGAATTCGCGCGCGATGTGCGGCAACGAGCAATCGGTGAGCTCGGTAGCGATGTACATGGCGATTTGGCGTGGCGCCGCCAGCCGCTGATCGCGACGCTGGTGATCCATTTCTTTAACCGTCAAGCCGTGGGCTTTTGACACCCGTTCCTTGATTTGCGCGATGGTGACGCGACGCAGAGGCGCCTGCGCCACGGCGTTTTTGAGGACTTCTGCCGCGACGTCGACGGTGATCGGCGATTTCGTAAGCGAAGCAAAGGCGACGACGCGGATCAGGGCGCCCTCGAGCTCGCGAATGTTCGATGGAATGACCTTGGCGATGAACGAGGTCACCTCATCGGGCACCGGGATTTTTTCCGACTCGGCCTTCTTGCGCAAAATCGCTTCGCGCGTTTCGAGATCGGGAGGCTGAATATCGGTGAGCAGCCCCCATTCGAATCTCGAGCGAAGGCGATTTTCCAGCGTTTGGATTTCTTTGGGCGGGCGATCGCTGGAGATCACCAGCTGCCGCCCGGATTCATGCAGTGAGTTGAAGGTGTGGAAGAACTCTTCTTGCGTTTGTTCTTTGCCTTCCAAGAATTGAATGTCGTCGATCAGGAGGACGTCGACATGGCGGTATTTGTTGCGAAATTCGAGCGTCTGATTGTTCTTGATTGCAATAATGAATTCGTTCGTGAACTTCTCACTCGACACGTAGACGATGTTGGCGCTGGGACTCTCTTGCATGACGCGGTGTCCGATGGCGTGCATCAAGTGGGTCTTGCCGAGCCCCACCCCTCCATATAAGAAGAGGGGATTGTAGGCGCGGGCGGGGGCGCCGGCGACGGCCTGCGCGGCCGCGTGCGCGAACCGGTTACTGTTCCCAACGACGAATTCTTCGAAGGTATAGCGCGAATTGAGGTTTCCCGGGCGAAAGTCGTCGAGCGGCCGCGGATGGGGCTCGCCCGTGGGCGGACTCGAAGGGGGCACCGGGCCGTCGCTGGCGTCCGCAGCCACGGTGAAGTGCAACTCCAGCTCGCCGCCGCAAAGCTCGGAGAGGACCTCGGCGATTTGCGTCTTGAGGCGGTTTTCCACCCAATCGCGCGCGAAGTTGGACGGAACGGCCAGCGTCAGGTCGGAACCCGCGAGCCCGATGTACTTGATCGGCTTGATCCACATCTCGAAAATCGGCTTAGAAAATTTTCGTTCGAGTGCTCCAAGCGCCGACGTCCACAGGTCATTGGAAAGCTCGGAGTTGCCGATCGCTAACGCCATTCCGTTGCACCGTCCTTGATCGATTTTTGAGCTGCGTTTCCGGCGGCACGCGCCGTCGTAGGGTCCTCGGTGGAGGCCCAAACGTTAGCCCTCCACAGGGTGTATCCTGCGGAGAAAAATGCTTTTTTTATCCACTTATCCACAGGCCCAAATGGTCGATTTTTCCGTGGAAAATTGCGGGTTTTTCGCAGCCCAAGCGACCCCTTGACAAGCATGAAAGCAGCACTGTAGCGGGCTTTTGACTGCTTTAAGAAAACATCAAGAGCGCTACTTCTCCACAACGTTGTCCACACGTGTGGAAATCGGGGCCGCGGCTTGGCCGCGAAGGTAGTGGTCCCTTTTGAATCGCTGGCGAATCTTCCCAACCTCATGCGTGCCGAGGCGGAGGCATAATGGGGCTAGGCGGATCCCGTGGTCCGGGAGGGTGGACCGACATCTTGCGACCCGTCCTCGGTGATCCCAAATATCGCGCTCGCGCTCGACGCTCGAAGCATGTTCCAAAGCGACGGCTGGAATTTGAGCCTTTCTTCGTTTGGGCTTGCGGCTGCGCGTTTAATCCGGGGTTCGTTCCCTGCTCCGAGGAGCACAAAGCCGCCGTGCGGGAAGTCGCTCCATCCCTAGTCTCTTGAAAATCTGGTCGTGTTTCGTGAGAAGCCGCGTGCCCTCCAGACCGCCACGGCGTTCAACGCATTGGATCGAAAACGACGTTCACGGCCGTTTTTGCTGCGTATCGGTCGAGGATTGACCCGCGGGAGCCGTCCGCGTTCAGCAGCGAACAGCGGTAATCGAGCGCGGCCATCTGAGAGATAAAGTCCGTTGCGCTGCTGCGGCTTACCACCGCGAGCTGATCGTCGTGCAATTCCGCTAAGATCACCGGCCGGCCGGCTGCGAGCGTGGCGACCGCACCGCGGATGACGCGCGGCTCCGCACCTTCGGCGTCGATTTTCAGAAAGTTGCAGCGGCGGCCGAAGTCCACGTCGTCGAGCCGTACGGTGACGACGGTCTCGTCGACGTGCGCCGGCGGCAAGGGTGAGCTTGGAGCAAGATGCGCGCCGCCGAAATTTGCCGTCCTCGGTGCGTGCCGAATCAAGTGCCGACCGGCGTGTTCGTCCAGCGCGGAACGGTGGACGGTAACGCGCGACTGAAAGCCGTTTTCTTGAACGCTCGCACAAAGCGCATCGGCCAGATATGCAAGAGGTTCGAACGCGGCGACGTGTCCGGTCTCTCCCACGAGTTTCGCGAAGAGAAGGCTGTAGTATCCGATGTTGGCGCCGACGTCGATTGCAAAATCGCCCGGCTGAAGGGTCCGCAAAATCAGGCGCGTTTCCGCCGGTTCGTACGCATTCAACAGAATGGGCCGGCTGATCGCGCGATCGTCGAGCGAACACCACATCCGCGTCCCAAATTCGGTCTCTTTGATCACCCAGGCGGTCCGATCGAAACGGTGGATGCCATAGGGGACGATGTCTTCTCGAAGGAGGCCTTTGCGACGTAGGTACGCATCGGCCGACGATAGCAGCGCCCTCAGCGAACGGTTTTGCAGAATGACGTTAGCGGCTCTTTGGAGCGCGGCGCGCGCGATGTTCGGCCTCCCGTCGGAGATTTCTCGCGGGGCTTTCGAGGGGTTGTCTTGACGCTCCGCCGGTGGCCGCCTATACTAATTGGCTGTGCCCCACCCGGCTCGCGGACGGGCATTTTCTACGCGAGGAGCCTCCATAATGAAGCGGACGTACCAGCCGCACAATCGCCGCCGCAAGCGGGTTCACGGATTTCTCGAGCGCATGTCGACCAAGAACGGCCGCCGTGTGATCGCCGCGCGCCGCAAGAAAGGCCGCAAGCGCCTCAGCGTCTGATGCGCCGCTTTGGGAGCCTCCGGCGGAAAGCCGATTTTGCGCGGCTGCGCCAGCGCGGGCGCCGCAAGGCAGGCCTCCATCTGACCGTCTACTCCGCCGACCCAGCGCCGCACGATCCGCGAGCCCTCGTGGGCATTACGATCGCTCGCCCCGTCGGCACCGCCGTCACCCGCAACCGCCTCCGCCGGCGCATTCTGGCCCTGCTCGATGAGCGCTTCGCGGCGGGGGCGCCGCTCGAGCGATTGCTCATCGTCCCGCGCCCCAGCGCCGCGGCGCTCAGCTATGCCGGCCTGCGCGACGAGCTGCGCCTCGGATTGCCGTAGTGCGCGAGGCCCTGCTCGCCGGGCTGCGCGCGTACAAGCTGCTCGTGTCGCCCCTCCTCCCGCCTGCCTGTCGATTTACGCCGACCTGCTCGCAGTACGCCGCCGAAGCCATCGCGAAACACGGGGCGCTGGCAGGGGTATGGCTTGCAGTAAAGCGCCTGGGTCGCTGCCACCCCTGGACCCCCGGGGGCGCCGACCCGGTTCCATGAGCTTTCCCGAAAGGTTTTCGTGCACGGTGTTCTTTTAGGCGACAACTTCTTCACGCCGATCGTGAACGGTGTTGCCTACGTGATTTCGTTGATCAACGTTCCGGTCCAAAATCTGGGCCTGAGCTTGATCATTTTTGCAGCGCTGTTCCGGTTGCTGTTCTGGAGCTTGAATACGGCCCAGTTCAAAACGATGCTCGGCATGCAAAAGATCGGACCGAAGCTCAAGCAGCTTCAAACGCAATTCAAGGGCGATCCGCAGCGCCTCCAGCAAGAGCAAATGAAGCTGTACAAAGAGGCGGGCGTCAATCCGATGGCCGGCTGTCTTCCGCTGCTTATTCAAATGCCGGTGCTGTTCAGCGTCTATTGGGCGGTCAGAAACAACGCCGCCGCGTACTCACTCACGCATTTTTTGTGGATTGGTTCGCCGCTCTCCGAGCGGTTTCCGCAATGGCTGGCCGTCAATCTGGCCGCGCCCGACTTGGTGCTGCTCGTCATTTACATCATCTCGATGTACGTCAGCATGCGCTATACGAGCATGCCTTCGACCGATCCGCAACAAGCGCAAACGCAGAAGATCATGGCGATCATGTCTCCGATGATGATCGCGTGGTTTGGTTTCAAAGCGAAATGGCCCTCGGCGCTGATTCTCTACTGGATCGCGCTCAACGCTTTCACGATGGCGCAAACGCTCTATTTGCTGCGACGCTACCATCAGCCGCTCTCGGCGCTCGATTCGGAACACGCCATCGTGGACAACGCGCCGGCTCAGACCGCTCCGGCGTCCGCCAACGCCGCTAAGCCGAGCAGCAACGGTGCGCAATCGCGCCGCGCGCGCAAACGCAACAAACGATAGGCTAGGAGAGCATGACCGACGATTTCGACGAAATGGATGAGGCTCAACCCCAAGAAATTCGCGACCGTGAAATTCCGGGACGAACGAGCGGACGCGCGTTCGACGAGGAAGAGCCCGCCGAGGATGAAACGCAGCCGGCGGACGTTCGAAACGTCTCGGGCTCGATGGGAGCGATTCAGCGCCGCCGCCCGCCGCGCCGCACGCGCGGAGAACGCGGTCCACATGCCGATCGGCCGCCACGCGCGCCGCGAGCCGCTGCGCCGAAAGCGGTCGAACCCGAATCCGCCAAACCCGCGCGCGAGCTTCTCGAAGAGATTTTGCGACGGATGGGGATGAGCCAGGTCGACATCACCTACGTACCGCGCAGCGAGGGCGAATATCTCGAAGTCAACGGCCCCGATTTGGCGATGTTGATCGGGCGGCACGGCAATACGCTCGAGGCGCTGAACCTCGTGTTCAACAATATTTTGAATGCGGGCGTGCGCAACAATCGAAAGTACTATACGATCGACGCCGAAGGATACCGCGCGCGGCGCGCGGACCAGTTGAAGAATCTGGCGCTTTCGATGCTCGAGCGCTGCATTCGCGAGAAAAAGCCGCAGAAACTCGAGCCGATGTTGCCGTCTGAACGAAAGATCGTGCACTTGGCGCTTGCGGAAAACCAATACGTCCGAACCGAATCGGAAGGCGTCGAACCCGAGCGGCGCGTCGTGGTGTTTCCCAAATAGATTCCGAAACGATCGCGGCAATCGCCACGCCTCCGGGTCGCGGGGCGATCGCGATCGTGCGCGTGAGCGGTGAACAAGCCGGTGCGATCGTGCGCCGGCTTTTTCGTAGCCGCAAGGCGCTGGAGCCGCGCGTCGCAACCTACGGCGACGTGGTCGACGAACGCGGCGAACCGATCGATCGCGGCCTGGCACTGTTGTTTCCGGCGCCGCACAGCTATACGGGCGAATCGATGGCGGAACTGCACATTCACGGCTCGCCGGCGGTCGCTCGCGAAGTGCTGCGCGCGATGCTGGCGTGCGGGGCGCGCTACGCCCAGGCCGGAGAGTTCACGCGACGGGCTTTTCTCAACGGGAAACTCGATCTCGCCGCGGCCGAAGCCGTCGCCGATTTGATCGATGCCGAAACTCGCTCGGCGGCGCGAGCCGCGCTTGCAAACTTGAGCGGCGGCCTGGCCGGAGCGGTGCGCAACATCCGCGCGCGACTGAGCGCGCTTCTGGAAGAGCTGGCGGCCGCCGTCGACTTCCCGGACGAGGTTCAAGAACCGTCGCGCGGGCGGCTGCGCGAAGGGCTGGAAAGCATGCGGACCGAGCTCGCAGCATTGCTGCGCGACGCGGAGGTCGGGCGCTTGGTGCGCGAAGGCATCGGGGTCGCCATCGTGGGACCGCCCAACGCCGGAAAGTCGTCGCTGTTGAACGCGCTGCTCGGCGAAGAACGCGCCCTCGTTTCGGAAATCCCCGGTACGACGCGCGATACCATCGAAGAAGCGATCACCGTCGACGGCGTCCGCGTCCGTTTGACGGACACGGCCGGATTGCGGGAAGCTCCCGGTCGGCTCGAAGCCGCCGGCGTCGAACGGGCGCGTTCCGTGTTGGCGGGATCGCGCTTGGCACTCGTGGTGATCGATGCTTCGCAGCCGCTCTCGGCAGAGGCGCGCGCCGTGCTGGCCGCGACGCGGGGGCGCGAGCGAGTGGTCTTCTTCAACAAAGCCGACGCCGGCGATGCGGGCTTTCGCGCGCGCGACGACGCCGAGCGCGACGCCATTCTCGGGAGTACGCGCCGCCACGATTCACTCGAGCGCGTGCGCCGCGCGATTGCGGCTGCGGCGTGGGGCGCCCGCACGCCCGATCTCGAGCGTCCGCATTTGGCATCCCTGCGCGAAATCGATGCGGTGGCGGCAGCGCGGGCGTCGCTCGCGGAGGCCTCGTCGACCGTCGAGATCGGGTTGCCGGTCGACGTGATCGTTCCCGATTTGCAGCGCGCGTTTGCGTCGCTCGGACACCTCACCGGCGACGAAGCCGGAGAAGCGCTTATCGCGGGGATCTTCGCCCGCTTCTGTATTGGAAAGTGACGATGTACGTTCCGAAACCCTTTGAGGAGTTCGACGTTACGCGCCTTCACGCGTTGATGGACGAGTACCGATTTGCAACGCTCGTGACGAGCGGCGCGGCTGGCCTGCAAGCCACCCACTTACCGCTCTTGCTGGACGCCGCGGGCGAATTCGGAACGCTCTACGGTCACGTCGCGCGCGCCAACCCGCAGTGGCGCGCGTTCGCAGAAGGATCGACGCTCGCGATCTTTGCAGGCCCGCACGCGTACGTCTCACCGCGATGGTACCATGACGCCGCGAACGTTCCGACGTGGGACTACGCCGTCGTACACGCGCACGGGAAGCCACGGCTCATCGAGGAGCCGCGTGAGGTCGAACGTTTTCTCGATCGATTGGTCGATCGCGAAGAGCGCGATGCTTCGACACCGTGGCGCGTGTCGCAAGCACCGCGCGAATACATCGAGCGGCTGACGGGTGCGATCGTCGCGTTTTCGTTGCCGATCGAACGCCTGCAAGGCGCATTTAAGCTCAGTCAGAATCACGATGCGACGGATCGTGCGATGGTGCGCGAGGCGTTGCAGCAATCCGCCGCCGCGCCGTCGCGGCGAATTGCGGAATTGATCCCGCAAGGCTGACGGCCGCGATCGCGCCCAGCAGCAGCCAAGGGGGCCAACGCCACGTCCCGCTCGCGCCGGCCGCCGTGCACGCGCGGTACGCGGGAACGTCGAGGGCCCGCGCGGCGCACCAATAAGCGCGCCAATTCGCCTCGGTAATTTCGGGACGCGTTGCCGCCCCGTCGTACAATCTGGCGAAACTCGCGCGCAACGCCGGCTGCGTTTCGAGGCGGTGCGCGTACCCTTCCAGAGCGTCGCTCGTGAAAGCAGCGACGTCGAATCTTCCGATCTCGGCCCAAACTCCGGTGTGCTCGTCGAGGGCGAATTCTCGCGGTGCGCCTGCTACCCCATCCGGCTTCACGTCTGCGACGAGAAACGACGGATTGTTCCCGTATACCGGCGATATTGCGGGAACGAGCAGCACCGGAATTGCATTCGGACCGCCCGCAATCGTGCGAAATGCGAAGCGATGGGAATGTCCGTCGACGAGCAGCGTCACGGGGTGTTTGCGGAGAGTCTGGAGCCAGCGCGTCTGCGCGCCGTCTTGCAAAAATGGAACGACGATGATCTGATGCGCGAGTTGCGTGGTCGAATAGGCATCGATTCCCGGCGGAATGTGCGCGACGATCCACGTACGCGCCGCGGAGTCGTCGAGCAATGCCTGCAAATGCGCCTGCAGCTGCGCTCCCGGATCGCCCGGAGAATTTTCGCAGGCGTTGCGGTAGCGGATCGACCAGAAAACGTCATCGATGACGATCGCGCGGAGACTCGGAAGCGGAAGCGTCGTCGCGTAACTTCCGTCGGCGGCAAAGTCGCGGGCGAAGGCGGGCGCCGCGCCGCGCCGGTTCACCAGGGGTTCCCACGCCGTTGCGACGTCGCGTAAAAACGCCGCTCGCGGTTGCGTTTCGTAGTCTCCGCACGCGTTGTCGTTGTTTCCGAGGGCGAGAACGAACTGTGCTTTCGGAAACGTCGCGTCGAACCGGCGCGCAAGTTCGCGCATCGTTGCCGCGGCCGCCGCCGGCGCAAGGTGATGCGCGAGCAGATCGCCGGCCAATACCACGACCGGCGGATCGGGATCGGCGCGCCGCATTTGGACGAGCGCAGACGTCAAAAGCGCACCGTTCGTGTCTTTGCCGTACGGAGCGAGCGACGTCGATGACACGAACGGATCGTAGTGGACGTCGCTCACGAACAGCCACGGCGCGCCGCTTGCCGGCTGCGGTACCCCGATCAACACCGCTGCCGCGAAAATCGCACGCGCGGCCGCGTTGCGGAGATTTGGTA
>JAFAIW010000162.1 GCA_019236495.1 Vulcanimicrobiota bacterium
AGCGGCGCGAGCGCGTTGGCCAGCGGATCCTTCACGGGAACGTCGTTCCACGGGACGGCGCCGATGAGCACGACCGCGGTCGCGCAATAGATGACCGTACCGATCGCGAGCGCTCCGATCACGCCCACGGGCACGTCGAACTTTGGATTCTTGCATTCTTCCGCGGTCGTCGTCGACGCATCGAATCCGATGTAGCTGAAGAAGACGAAGGCGCCGATTGCGATGATTCCGTACGGTTGAGCCGACGATGAGAAGTCGGCGACACCTCCAAACGGGTGAAGCGCACCCCAACCGTACGGACTGAACTGCGCGAAGTGCTCGGGGTGAAAGAGCCACACGCCAGCTCCCACGAACACGACGAGCGCGCTGACCTTCAAGACGACAAAGATGTTGTTCATGGTGGCCGACTCTCGGATACCGATCGAGAGCAGCACCGAAAGAGCCAGCACGAAAACCGCAGCCAGGGCGTCCATCTGCGAGTGCGCGAGATCCCAGCTGGCGGGCTGCCACCACGGTCCGTGCATGACGAGGTTCGACGTTTGCGCCCACGCCGGCAGCACCAGGCCCACGTTCTTGAGCACGTCCTGCAGCGAAGCGGAAAACTGCTGCGCGACCGGCGCCGCGCTGATGCCGTATTCGAAGATGAGCGCGAAGCCGATGATCCAGGCGAACACTTTGCCGAGCGTCGCATAGGCGTACGTGTACGCGCTCCCCGCGATCGGCACCATGGCTCCCAGTTCCGCATAGCAGAGCGCGGCAAAAAACGAGGTGATTCCTGCGAGCAGATACGAGACGATCACCGCCGGCCCGGCGCCTTTGACGCCGGTGCCGATGGTCGTGAAGATGCCGCCGCCGATCATCGTGCCGAGGCCGATCGCGATCAAATCTTTCGCGCCGAGGGCGCGTCGCAAGATTTTGCGCTGCGAGAGCTCACGGAGCTTCTCGACCGAGGTCGTGCCGAGAAGGCGGGTGGCAAATGTCATACGGCCTGCGAGCGACATTCGGCGTCGATTCGAAGGAACGGCGAGTTCGCCCTACTATAGGAGCCGTGATGGACCGATACCAGCGGATCGACCATCGCGAGATCTATCGTAATCCGTGGTTGCGCGTCGAGGTACACGATGTCGTGCATCCGACGGGTGCCGAAGGCGAGCACGTCCTGATTTGCACGCCCCGCGCGTCGGCCGTGGTCATTGCGGACGAGGATGACCTCATCTTCGCGCGGCAGCCGCGATTTGCGGCCGATGCGGAAACCGTCGAGCTCGTCAAAGGCGGTGCGCACGGTGATGAAACGGCGCTCGAATGCGCGCAGCGCGAAACGCGCGAAGAACTGGGCATCGAGGCCGAGCGGTGGCAATATCTCGGCGCGCTCTACGAAATTCCCTCGATCGTCGATAATCCCGTCGAGCTCTTCTTGGCCACCCAAATTTACCACGTCGATACCGAAGCCGAACGTGTGGAGCAAATCGAACTGGTGAGGATGCCGCGCGACGTGGCCTTTGCGGCGGCGGCGTCGGGGCGCTTGCACGATGCGATCACCGTCGCCGGTTTGTTTCGTTATGGGTTCTTTACCGGTTGCCTCACGACGGCTCCGGTGGACGCGTCGAGGGGTCCCACAAGTACTCCGGCTCCTTGAGTTCGTCGTTGATCCAGCGCGACCAGACGAACAGCGCATCGGAGAGCCGATTAAGGTATTTCACGATCGTGAGTTGCAGTTCTTCACTTTCGGCAAGGGAGACCAGCAAGCGTTCCGCACGGCGGCAAATCGTCCGCGACAAATGCAGAAACGCGCCCGGATAAGAGCCGCCGGGATGAATGAAGTTGTTCAGCGGCTGCAAGTCTTTCTGCGCTTCGTCGATCGCGCGTTCGAGGGCACGAATGTCATCATCGGTGACGAGCGGCATCCCATCCCAGCGGTCTTGCGGCAACGTTGCGAGGTCGGACCCGAGGTTGAAGAGTGCGTCTTGCGTCCATGCTAGCCAGTTGTCGAGCCTTTTTGCCCGGCGGCTGCGGTCGAGGTGCGCGCGAAGGGCGGTGCGCGCGAGACCGATCGCACTCGAGAGTTCATCGACGCAGCCATAGCCTTCGATACGCAACGCATTCTTTTTAATGCGTTGGCCGCCCACGAGGCCGGTCGTGCCGTCGTCACCCGTTCGAGTGTAAATGCGCGTCAGCTTCGGCATGCATGCGCCTTCGGCAGGCGGGTTCCGCGACTCTCTCTAACGTAGCGCGGTCATGTCCGAGGATCTGGAAACCGAGCTACGACAGCTCAAGGAGATCCCTCCCAAGAGCGCCGACCTCTCGAAGTGGTATACGGCCGTTTGCGTCAAGGCCGAGCTGGTTTCGTATGCTCCGGTACGTGGGTGTGTGGTGTTGCGCCCCGGCGGTTTTGGACTCTGGGAGAATCTGCAAGCCGAACTCGATCGGCGTTTCAAGGCGACGGGGCACGAGAATGCCTACTTTCCGCTGTTCATCCCGGAACACTTACTCATGCGCGAAGCGGAGCACGTGGAAGGCTTCGCACCGGAGGTCGCTTGGGTGACGCAGGGCGGCACCGAACCGCTCGAAGAGCGCTTGGCGATTCGGCCGACGTCGGAAGTCATCATCGGCGTGATGTACGCCAAGTGGATTCAGTCGCATCGTGATCTGCCGGTCCTGATCAATCAATGGGCTAACGTGGTACGTTGGGAGAAGGCCACCCGGCCGTTCTTGCGCACGATGGAATTTCTTTGGCAAGAGGGGCATACGGCGCACGCCACCGCAGCCGAAGCACGCGAGGAGACGGAGCGGATGCTCGACGTCTATCGCGACTTTGCGGAAAACGTGGCCGCGGTGCCCGTCTACGCGGGCAGAAAGAGCCAAAGCGAGCGGTTTCCGGGGGCGGTCGAAACGTATTCGATCGAAGCGCTGATGCCCGACGGCAAAGCGTTGCAATCGGCGACCTCGCACGATCTCGGTCAGAATTTTTCCAAAGCGTACGACATAACGTTTGCCGACACGGATCAAGCGATCAAACACGTGT
>JAFAIW010000017.1 GCA_019236495.1 Vulcanimicrobiota bacterium
TCGATGCTTCAAGAGACTATCGCGTCGTCGCTGGATTGGAACAACGAGCGCAACGGCGTCGTCTACGAAGCGCTGCAGTTCCCGTCACTGACCTATGTTTGGGATGCGTGGCGCCGGCGCGGCGCGCGTCCGGTGCGCGTTCCGACCGACGACGGCCGAACGATCCCGACGCAGCGCATCATCGACGCGATCGACGAGCGCACGAACGTCGTGTTGCTCTCGCACGCGTATTTCCAATCGGGTGCGCTGGTCGACGTTGCTCCGATCGCGAAACGGGCGCACGAGCTGGGCGCGCTCGTCGTCGTCGACATCTATCAAACGGCCGGCGTCGTCCCGATCGACGTCGTCGCGCTCGGCGCGGACGTTGCGGTCGGCGGCAGTCACAAGTGGCTGTGCGGCGGACCGGGATGCGCGTGGTTATATTTGAAGCCGGAACTGCGCGCGCGTTTCGAGCCGGCCGTCACGGGATGGATGGCGCACGCTCGACCGTTCGAATTCGAGCCCGCGCCGATGACGTATGCCGATTCGATGTATCGGTTCGGCACCGGAACGCCGACGATTCCAGGGTACGTCGTCGCCCGGCCGGGCCACGACACGATCGCGGAAATTGGCGTTTCCGCCATTCGGCAACACAACGTGCGCCTCACCACGAAGTTGGCCGAGATGGCGCTCGAGCGCGGTCTTACGGTGAACACCCCGCTCGATCCCGAACGGCGAACCGGATGGATCGGAATCGATTTTGCAGGAGCGCAACCCTTGCACCGCCGGCTGATCGAAGAACGCATCTTCGTGGATTATCGCCCGGGCTGCGGCATTCGCGTGAGTCCACACTTCTATACGACGGATTCCGAAATCGACGCGTTCTTCGACGCGCTCGATCGACTGCGCGCCGGCTGACGTGATCGTCGATCATACCGACGTAGGCGCCGCATTTCGGCGCCTTTCGATTCCCCTCGCTCTTGCGATGCTGGGCGATCAAATGCTCAGCGTCGTCGACACGATCGTCATCGGCGCGATCGGTCCGACCGCTCTGGCGGGTGCGACCGGCGCGTTTGCGATCTTCATCGCCGTCGTCTTCGCACTGTTTGGATTTGGGACGGGCATCCAAATTATCGGGGCGCAACGCGTGGGCGCGCACGATCTTCCGGGCCTCGGACGCGCGGTTCGTGCCGGGATGGTGATCCCGCTCGCCATGGCGTGCCTCGTCGCGGCCGCCATAGCGGCATTCGCTCGCCCCGCGTTGCACGCGATGCTCGGCGACGTCGGGTCGCTCACTTCGAGCGCCTCATATCTGACGTGGCGCGGCCTTTCGTTGATCCCGATCGTTATCAGCACGAGCCTCCTCACGGGCTTCGGTGCGGCCGGCAATCGCAAGGTCAGCGTGCAGGCGCTGGTGTTGATCAATGCGGTGCATCTGCCGCTCGTCTTCGTGTTGGCCCTCGGGTGGCTGACGCACATTCCTTTCGGCGTTGCGGGCGCGGGGATCTCGTCGCTGCTTTCGGAGATCGCGTGCGCAGTGTATTTGGTCGCGTACGCCGCGCGCCATCCCGCGTATCAGATCTTTTCGAGCCGCCGGATCGATCGGACGTTGGTCCTTTCGACGGCGTGGTTGTCGCTGCCGGAAGTCGTCTTCTTGCTGGCGGTCCTCGCGCCGGATATCTTCATCGTCACGATGTTGGCGCCGTTCGGCGTGATGACGGTTGCGGCATTTCGCGCGCTCAACGTCGTCTCCGATCTCACGTTTACCGTGCCGATTCCCTTGCAGGACGCCGCGCAAACCGTCATCGGGCAACGTCTCGGGGCGCAAGATCCGAGCGGAGCGCGCTATTTCTTCGGAAGGGCGTTGCGGGTTGCGGTGCTTTCCGGCTTTGCAATCGGCGCGGTCGTGGCCGTTCTGGCCCGGCCGATTGCATGGCTCTTCACCTTCAACGGTGCGGTGGCGGCGCTCGCCGCCGGTCCCGTCGCATTGCACATGGTGACGCTTCCCATCAAAAGCTACGCGATGGTCGGTCTTGCGCCGTTACGTGCTTCCGGCGACACGAGGTTTTCGATGTTCGCCGGTTTGGTTACGAGTGTGTTGGTCCTTCCGGTGACCTATGCCGGCGTGCATTTCTTCCATGCGGGATTGTACGCGGTGCCGATCGGATGGATTTGCGCGTGGGTCGGCCGTGCGGCGTTGACGAGCGCGCGCTTGCGCGGCGGCGCGTGGGCTTTGCGGCCTACGCTTCCTGCGTAACGCGCACGCCCCAACCGAGGTAGATCGCAAGCAATGCGGACGCCGCGTGCAACCACGCGTCGTAACCGCCGAGCGGCACGATGCCGAAGACCGTCGAGAGCGTCGGAATGAATCCCAGTATCGCGAAGATGCCGAGGACGATTGCAGCGCCGCGCCAAAACGCCTGCGCCTTTTCCGGAGAACGCGAAGAAACCAGTCCCCAGATGCCGATCGCCAAATGCACGACGTCGTGAATCGCATTCACGGGAAAGAGCCCGGCCAAGTAGCGATACAGCTGCGAGAGCACGAGGAAGTCGGCGTCGGGCGGTGGTGGCGTCGTAATCGGCGCGAACGGCACAAATCCGAGGACGCCAACGATCAGATAAACCGCTCCGAAGAGGCGGGCAAGTTGCTGCACCATTAGGCGTCCTTCGCGAGCACGGCGAGCATCTCTTCGTGGATCGGGCCATTGGTGGCAAGTATCGAACCACCATCCGTCCGAAAAGCGCTGCCGCCGATCGCGCTGACGGTGCCGCCCGCCTCGCGCACCAGCATCGCTCCGGCCGCCACGTCCCACGCGCGCAAATCGAATTCCCAAAACCCGTCGAATCGCCCACACGCGACCGACGCCAAATCGAGCGCCGCGGAGCCGTCGCGCCGCACCGCTTGCGCCGTTCGAGACATGGTTTGGAAATGTGCGCCGTTGCGATCGTAATCCGCCGGGCGAAACCCGGTGCACGTCATCGCGTCGGCGAGCTTGGCGATGCGAGACACGCGAATCGGCGTTCCGTTGAGCGTCGCACCCGCGCCGCGTGACGCGGCGAACAACTCGTCGTAGAACGGCGCATAAATCACGCCGGCCATCAGTTCGCCATCGCGTTCGTAGCCGATGGAGACGCAAAATATGGGATATCCATGCGCAAAATTCGTCGTGCCGTCGAGCGGGTCGACGTACCACCGTTCGCTCCCCGTGCCGTCGTGCACGCCGCTTTCCTCACCGACGATCGTGCTGCTGGGAAATGCCGCGCGCAGGCGCTCGACGATGAGCTGCTCGCTCGAACGGTCCGCATCCGTCACCAAGTCGGCCCGCCGCGCCTTCTCGTGAATGTGGAGGGGACGATGGAGAAAAGTGCGCAAAAGCGCACCTGCTTCGCGCGCCGTCGCGATGGCCGTTTGCAGGGCGCGCTCCGTGCTCACGCGGTTGACCTTTGGGCTATACTAAGAGAAGAACCTCGCTAGGTGAGGCGTCCACGCAGTACATATGCCGCTGCCCCGAAACGTCGAGAGACGCCAAGCGGGTGGACCAGGCTCCGCCGAGATAAGGCGGCGCCTAACGCGGCTGCCCTGTGGGGCTACGATGCGCGGTGCCAAAGCTTGATTGACGCGAATGGGGTGCTATGGCATTCGGACAAGGCTTTATCTCTGAACTCGTCGGGCGGAAGGTCGTCGTCAACGAACTTCCGATCGGCAAAGTTTCGGATTTTCTCGTTAACAAACCGGACGACACGTTTCCCAAGGTCGACGGCTTGGTCGTTAAGACCGCTCGCGGCTTGCGTTTTGCTCCAATGGAGACCGTCTCCGACGTCGACCGCGACGGCAGCGTGGCGCTCACGCAGGCGCCTGCCGACCCCGCCCCGCCGGAACACAACGCCCTCTATTTGATCAGCGACCTGCTCGACAAGCAAATCGTCGACGTCGATGGCCGCAAGGTCGTGCGCATCAACGATCTCGAGATCGCGAACACCGGCGGTATTCTGCGCGTGGTCGCGGCCGACGTCGGCGTCGCCGGCCTGCTGCGCCGTCTCGGGCTCAAGAGTCTCGGCAAGCGCGTTCCGGCGATCTACGAGCGCGTACCGCGCTCGATGATCGCGTGGGACAGCGTTGCGCCGATTCGCGAGCACAATCCGGCGCAAGTGCGGCTCTCGGTGCAGAGCAGCAAGTTGTCGCGGCTCCATCCTTCGGAGCTCGCCGAGGTCATCTCCGACCTCTCCGCGCGAGAAGCGGCTGCCGTCATCCATCAACTCGACGACGAAACCGCCGCCGACGCGCTCGAACATTTGGATGCCCCAACGCAGCGCCAAATCATTTCCGGAATCGGGCACGAGCGCGCCGCCGACATCATCGAGGAGATGGACAGCGACGACGCGGCCGACCTGCTCTCCGAGCTGCCCGAAGAACAACAAGCCCAGCTGCTGGCGGAGATGAACGAATATACGGCCGGCGAGCTGCGCGAGCTGGTGCAATACGCGGAAGACACCGCGGGCGGCTTGATGACGACCGACTATACGTGGATTTACCCGCATCGCACCACTGACTCGACGATCAAGAAAATTCGCGAAATAGCCCCGGAGTCGGAGTTCATTTACTATCTCTACGTGCTCGACAAAGAGGACAAGCTGCTGGGCGTGCTCAGCTTGCGCAATCTGTTGCTGGCGCTCCCGACGGCCTTCATCTACAAAATCATGGAAACGGACATGGTCACGGTGCACACCGATGCGCCGGCCGAGGACGTCGCGGCGACCATCGCGCGCTACGACCTGCTGGCCGTTCCGGTCGTCGACGATCACGGGAAAATGTTAGGCATCGTGACGGTTGACGACGCGATCGACGCGATCATGCCGAAGGACCTCGCCAAGCGTCTACCGCGGTTCATTGCGCGGCACCATCACGCGCCGCACGCCGCGGCGGCTCAGTGACGGCGCAAGCACTTCCGCTGCGCCGCCGCTCGTGGCTGCGACGGCTTACGTTGATCCTCGCAATTCTCGGCCCCGGCTTCGTCACCGCGTCTGCGGGCAACGACGTCGGCGGCATCGCCACGTACTCGATCGCGGGAGCCCAATTCGGCTACAAGATTCTTTGGATACTGCTGCCGCTGGCGGTGGCGCTCATCGTCGTGCAAGAGATGGCTACGCGCATGGGCGCGGTCACCGGCAAAGGCCTGGCCTCGCTCATTCGCGAGAACTTCGGCGTGAAAATTTCGTTCGTGGCGATGGCCATGTTGTTTTTCGTGAACCTCTTCATTACCGCCAGCGAGTTTGCGGGCGTGGCGGCGGCAAGCGAAATCTTCGGCATCACGCGATTCCTCGCGGTACCGGCCGCGACGGTTCTCGTTTTCTTGTTCATTTTGCGCTTGAATAACAAGATCGTCGAACGCGTTTTCGTGATTCTGTCGCTGTTGTACTTGAGCTATATCGTTTCGGCGATTTTGGCAAAGCCCGACTGGCTGGCGGTGGCAAGGGGTTCGCTGATTCCGTCGGTGGACCTCGCAGACAGCGCCTACCTCGTGACCGTCGTCGGTTTGATCGGTACGACGATCTCGCCGTATATGCAGTTCTTCTTACAGTCCGCGGTGGTCGACAAGAACACGCAAGCCTCCGACCTTCCCGCGGCGCGCGCCGACGTCATTATCGGCTCGGCTTTGGCGATTGCCCTCGCGGGGTTCATGATCATCGCCTGCGCGGCCACGATTTATGTGGCGAACGAACACGGCGCAAAGCTCAATCCGCAGCAAGCGGCCGATTTCGCCGTCGCGCTCAAACCTCTGGCGGGGCGGTTCGCTTCCGTGCTCTTTGCATTGGGAATCTTGAACGCGGGGCTCTTCACGGCCACCGTTCTTCCGCTTTGCACCAGCTTCGTGATTTGCGAAGCACTGGGATTCGAAGCAGCGGTGGATCGTCGCTTCAACGAGGCTCCGGTCTTTTTCAGCTTGTTCGGAGCGGGGCTCATCTTGGGTGCCGCGCTCGTTCTGATTCCGGGCATACCCCTGCTCAAATTGATCTTCTATGCTCAAGTGCTTCAGGGAATCGTCCTTCCGCTGGAGCTCGTCTTGATGCTGATCATCATCAACAAGAAGACGATCATGGGAAAGCACACGAATTCCGTACTCGCAAACACAATCGCGTGGGCAACCACGGCGATTGTCGGTGGGCTGGCGGTGTTCTACGCGATCCAGCAGATCACGTCGGGCGGTTCTTGACCGCCGGCCATTGCCGGCGCTGTTCTTCTTCATCGAAAAACACCCAACGGTTGCGCCCGCTATGCTTGGCCCGATAGAGGGCTTTATCCGCGTTGTTCGTCAGCTCTTCGACCGTGCCGCCGTCGTTCGGATAGATCGAAATCCCGATGCTCACGTGGACGTCCAGCGATTTACCCGACAAAACGAAGGGCTTTTGCATGGCGGCAACGATCTTGCGAGCCATGTCGGACGTGTCGGATGCCCCGCCGATGGACGGTTGCAACACCACGAACTCATCCCCGCCGAACCGCGCTACCGTGTCGCTCTCGCGCACCGTTTCACGCAAGCGTTGCGCGACCGACTGCAACAGTAAATCGCCCGAGCCGTGGCCGAGGTCGTCGTTGACGCGTTTGAAGAAATCCAAATCCATGTACATGACGGCAAACGAACGCTCGTACCGGTGCGCCTCGACCATCGTCTGTCGGATTCGCTCGTCAAAGAGCACGCGATTGGGCAGGCCCGTCAGCGAGTCGTAGAACGCCAAGTGCTCGACGCGCTGTTCGTATTCGGCGTGCTCGAGGGCGGCCGCCACGAACACTCCGATCAGGTGTGCCAACTCCCGGTCGGTTTGCGATAGGGGCGTCGTTCGCACGTTGCGATCGGCGAAGAGCATCGTTCCGAAAGGCCTGCCGTGCACGCGCAGCATCAACGCGAAACACGACTTCCAAGGGAGGGCCAACCGCCGGACGTTGTCCCGGTACGTCGATTGTTCGAGATTTAAAATCAGAACGGAATCCTGCTTCGCGGTCAGCTTGCGCATGACCACGAGCGAGCGCGGAAAGACCGCGCCCGGAGTGACCGAATGTTGTGGGCCGGCCACGTTCAAAACGGTCAACGTTTGGTCGTCGATACGGCTAACGTAGCCGAACTCGAAACCGAACCACCGGCATCCGAGCTCGAGCGCCGCATCGATCTGTTCGGCCACGCCGCCCTGCCCGGTCGCCAACATGTAGAGAGCGCGAATGCGCTCGTTCTGTTCGACGAGGGTGCGCTCGGCCTCGAGTTGCGCGCTCACGTCCTTCGCGACGACGTACGCTCCGGTCACGTGAACCCCGACGCTGAGCGGAACGAATTTGATTTGAACGTCGATGCGATTTCCAAGACGGTCCAGAAAGACCGACGAACCTTCTCCCGGCTCGCCGCGCATGGCCTCTTGCAGCATTTCCGTCGCCGCGGCGCGCGATTCCGGAGCGATGATTTCGCTCCACTCCAGCCCCACGAGCTGGTCGGCGTAGAGACCGGTCATGCTCTCGAGCGCAGCGTTGACGCGCGACACGGCCCCCGCATGCGTGACCTCCATGATTCCATCGGGATAGTGCTCGAACAGCGAACCTGCCCGCGACGCGCCCAGATCGCGGGCCGTGATGAAGACGCCGAATACGTCACCGTTGCCGGCTCGCGCCGCGAACATCGTGCACGCAAGCGGGACGATCTGACCCGCTTTCGTTCGAATGGTCGTCTCGAAGCGTTGCGTGACGCCGTCGAGGGCGCTACGGCGCGCTTCGTCGAGCGCCGCGCGGTCGCGAGCGGGAACGTGGCGCGACATATTCGTCCCGATCAGCTCGTCGAGCGTATAGCCGGCCAGTTCGATCGCGGCCGGATTTGCGCGAACCACACAACCTTCACGATCGTAAAGCATCGTGACGTTGGGACTGCTCTCGAAAAGCGGGCCGAGATCGAGCTCCCGGCCGAGGAGGTCCATGACTCCCGCGGTTATTCGCCGAAGAGCGAGGCGATGACTCCCGAGGAAATCGTCGCATTCGCCGAAGGGCTGGCACGCGTCAGCGCTGCCGGCGGCAGCCCGAAAGCCTTCGCGAATCATCTCGCGGAGCGCATCGACGCCGCAGTGCTCGTCGAAGACGCGGAATGGAAACATGTGGCGACGGCGGGCGGAGGCGCGGAAATACCGGTTTCGTTGCGCGACGTGCTCGACGCACAGCATCCGCCCGTGCACGACGTTCATCGTTTGCGCAACGGTCGCACCGGTCTCGCGCTTCCAATTTTCGTCGGCGAGGAACACCTAGGGTGGCTCGCGGCGTTCGGCGGTAAAGCCGGGGCGTTCGAATATGCGATCCGTCTCACCGCGAGCGCCATCGGCGTGGAGCTCTCGCGCGAGCAAGGCGGGCGCCTCGGCCGCCGTCGGACGTTTTGGGAACGGTTGCTGTCGCGAACGTACCACGACGCCGCAGCGCTGCGCGACGACGCCGCGGCGCGCGGGATCCGTCCCGCCCCGCAATACGTGGTCGTCTGTCTTGAGTTCGAGTTCAGCGACGAAACGCACGCGGCCGCCGAGCAGACGCAGTTGCGGACGATCGCGATCGAGTCCCTTCGCTCCACGGATGGCGACGTCGGTTTCTTGGAACGATCGGCGACGCTTTTCGTGGTCGTGCCCGCCCCGCGCGAGATCGATGCCGCAAACGTGCGAACTGCCGCGACATTGCTGCCGCGCACGCTCGCGAAACGAGGGGTCGCGACGCGTGTCGCGGGCGGCGTCGGTGAAGCGGCTCCGGCGCTGAACGCCGCTCAATCCGCCGAACAAGCGGAAGCTGCGATGATCATTGGACGGCGCATCTACGGATCCGGAAGCGTGATCGCGTACGACGCGCTCGGCGCATATCCATTGCTCATGCAAGGCGCCCGCCCGGAAGAGCTGCGCGGCTTCGCCCAACGCGCCCTTGCGGCGCTACGCGCCTACGACGAGAAACATCAAACCGAGCTCGAACGAACCCTCAAACTCTATCTCGCCGTGGGCGAGAACGTAAAAACCGCCGCGGCAGAACTCAACGTTCACCGTCACACGGTGTTCTATCGCCTGCGGCAAATTGCGGAAATCACGGGTTGTTCCTTGGAGAGCCCACACGACCAACTCACCCTGCGGATGGCAATTGCGATCGATGCACTCAGTGAATAATCAATTCAAACGCCCCATAACGAACCGCGACGTGATGAAGATCGCCAAGGAGCGCGACGTTCGTTTGGTGCGACTGGTTTTTGCGGACATCTTCGGAACGAACAAGAACGTGTCGATCCCCGCGGGCGAGTTGGAGCGCGCGCTCGACGGGCAAGTTTCGTTCGACGGCGGCTCCATCGACGGTTTCGTGCGGGGCGAAGAACTGGACATGCTGCTCGTCCCCGATCCCGCCACGTTTGCCGTCTATCCGTGGAGCGCCGAGGGCACGGAGGCCCGGCTCATCTGCGATATCACGATGCCCGACGGTACGCCCTTCGAAGGGTGCCCGCGCACGACGTTGCAGCGCGTCGTCGAAGCGACCGCGCCGGTGCTCCCGCCGCTGCGCGTCGCGGTCGAGGCGGAATTCTATTTGTTCGAAGCTAGCACCGACGGCCTATCGACCCGCACCACCGACGTCGGCTCGTATTTCGATTTCAGCGCCAACGATCGCGGCGAACAGGCGCGCACCGCCTTCGTCGCCGCGCTCGAAGGTATGGGGATCGGCGTCGCCTCGGCGCACCACGAACACGGGACGGGACAGCACGAAATCGATCTGCCGCACGGCTCGGTGCTCGACGCCGCGGATTCCGTCTTGACGCTGCGCAGCGTCGTGAAGAATCTCGCGACGCGTTTCGGTTTGGAAGCGACGTTCATGCCGAAGCCGCGCGCCGATCAAGCCGGCAGCGGCTTGCATCTCGATTTCGTGCTGGGCACGGTTGAGTCTCCCGCGTCGGATCTCAACGACGCGATGCTCTACGCCGTCGGCGGCCTATTGAGCCACGCTCCCGCGACGACGGCCATCTGCAATCCGACGGTGAATTCTTACAAGCGCCTCGTCGCCGAGTGGGATGCGCCGATCTATGCGGTCTGGGCGCAGCGAAGCGCGAACGCCCTAGTGCGCGTGCCGCCGGCGCAGGCGCCGCTCCGCGTGGAAATGCGCGGGCCTGACGCTTCGTGCAATCCCTACTTGGCGCTTGCGGTACTGCTGGGCGCAGCAGCGGACGGCGTCGCGCGCGGGTTGCTCCCGGGAGAACCGTTCGAAGGAACGACGTACGAGCTCGGGCCGAAGGAACGACACGAGCGCGGAATCGCGGCTCTTCCGAAATCGCTGCGCCAAGCGATCGGCGAACTCGATGCAGACGCGGTCGTGCGGGGTGCCCTCGGCGACCACATTTATCACGCGTTTCGCGACGCGAAGCTGGCGGAGTACGAGCGATTCCGCCGGGCAGTTCACCCGTGGGAGCACGAAATGTATCTGCGGTCGTCGTGACCGCTAGCGCGGGGCGTGGACGTCGCCAACGATGGTGGGGATCGTACTCTTGAGCACGCGTTCGCGTGCGCGCGTGCGCAGGTTGAGAAGGAAGATCGACGCCACGAACACGCCGAGCACCGCCGAGAGCACGAGCAGTTCCGAACCCTGCGTTGCCTGCGGCGTCCCTTCCCCGATCGTGATGACGAGCATCCGGCGCACCGTTGCGATCAACCCGACCACCAAGAACGGCTCGACGGCCAGCATGATGCCGCGGAGCGAAAGCATCACGGTGTAGGCGAGCTCGACGAGCATCAGGACCAGCAATGCACCGTTCAGTACGTTCGTCGCCGATGCGATCAATGACGTGCTTGGCGCGACGAAAAGCTGCGGTAAAGACGCGAACGTGTGCACGATGATCGCGGCCGCAACCACAAACAGTGCGAGTCCGACCAACAAAACCACGCACCGCTCCGCCCATGTCATCACCTCGGTGGCGATTCGCACAAAGCGGTTCGAGCCGTGGTCCATGCGGCTGCTTTGTCCGTCCGAAACCTCTCCGCCTTTTCGCGAAAAGCGGCCGAGCAGGCGCTAGGCGGGCTTCGCGTCGATGATGAATTGCGACAGTCCGAGCTGCCATACTTCGTGTGCCGACATTTCTCTTAACGTTATGCGCGCTGCGTTAATAGTCAAGCGCTGTCCTTCCGGAACGCTCATCGGCCCGACACGATCGTCGATGATACCGGCAAACCCGGCGATCGAATATCCGGTCTCTCGAAACATTTCGACGATGCTGTCGAACGTGAAGAAGCGGATGTGCGTGATGTCCAGCAGACCCGCCTCGGTGTACGTCCAGCGGCCTTCGATCAGCTCGTTCAACAGCCACAAGTTTCGCATGTTCGGAATGCTCGCGAGCACTTGTCCGTCGTCGGCCACGAAGGGGCGCAACTTCTGGAGAAACTTCCACGGATCGTAGAGATGCTCGAGCACGTCTGCCAGGAAAATGAGATCGATCTCCTTCGGTGCGAAGCCCGCTCGCTCGAAATCCAGCGATTCCGCACTTTCGCAAATCACCCGATCGAGGTGGCCGCGAGCGACCGCTGCGGCTTCTTCGACGTTCTCTACGCCCACCACGGTAGCGAGCGGATACGCTTTCTTGACCGCGGCCCCCAAAGCGCCACCCGCGCAGCCCACATCGACGGCCAGGCGCGGCGAGTGATTGATCAGATTCACCAATTCGCGCCGGGGACGCTGAAAATATTCGCTCTCGGGATCGTCGGTATGCGTACCCTTGCCGAGACGCTTCCACGCGTAGTCGCTCATCGAACGGCGCTCATGCGTTCGCTGCCGCCTCCCTTAGCACGTCCCATGCGAGTCGCACGTCATCGCGCGTGGTCTTCTCGTTGCCGATTGCCAGCCGCAGCACGAGCGCTCCCTCGAGTCGCGTGGACGAAAGATAGATCGTGCCGCCGGCGTTGACCGCGGTCATGATGCGCTCGTTCGCAGCCTCGATTTCTTTCTCGGACGCATCGCGTGGACGATAACGGAAACATACCACGGAGAATGGATGCGGCGCCATTACTTCCCAGCCCGCTTCCGCCGCGACCCAACCTGCAAACTCGGCAGCGAGCGCGATTTGGCCGCGCAAGATTTCGCGAATCTTCTGCGTCCCGAACGAGCGCATCACGAACCAGAGCTTCAGCGCGCGAAAGCGGCGGCCGAGCTGCAATCCGTAGTCCATATAGTTGCGAACGCCTTCTTCCGGAGTTGCCAGGTAATCCGCCACGAGCGAAAACGCGCGGCGCAAGATCTCGGGATCGCGGATATACAGCGCTGAGAAATCGATCGGGACGAACAGCCACTTATGTGGATTGACGACGAGTGAATCCGCAAGCTCGATACCGTCGAGAATTGGCCGGCACTCGGGCAGGACGGCAGCGATGCCCGCGTATGCCGCGTCGACGTGCAGCCAGATGCCGAAGCGGCGCGCGATTTCGCCGATCGCCCGCACCGGATCGATCGAAGTCGTCGACGTCGTCCCGACCGTCGCCACGACGCACATCGGCCGAAAGCCGCGCTCGACGTCGTCGCGTAGGTGCCGTTCGAGCAAGTCGGGACGCATCCGGTGCGCGTCGTCGGTGCCGACGTTGACGACGTTGGCCCGTCCGATCCCAAGCGCGATCGCGCCTTTTTCGATGTGAGAGTGCGTGTGGGCAGTTTGGTACACGCGAAGCGCGGGCAGGTCGCGCCCCGCCATACCGCGATCGCGCACGTCGAGATCCAGTGCTTCGCGCGCGCCAGCCAGCGCCGTAAAGCCGCCGATCGATGCGGTGTCATACACGATGCCGTGAAATTCCGGCGGCAATTCCATCATACGCGCGAGCCATCCCAAGACGACGTCTTCCAACTCCGTTGCGGCGGGCGACGTTCGCCACAACATCGCGTTGACGTCGAGCGCGGCTGCGAGCGCCTCCGCGAGCACCGCGACCGGCGCGGCCGAGATCGAAAAGTATGCGAAGAATCGCGGATGGTTCCAGTGCGTGATCCCAGGAATCACGATGCGTTCGAAGTCCGCCATGATGCGTTCGAACGGCTCGCCCTGCTCCGGCGCTTCTTCGGGCAGCGCGTGCGCGACCGCGCCGGGCGCGATGCGCGAAAGCACCGGATAATCGCGCGCGTGCGACAAATATCGGTCGATCCAGCGAACGACCTCCGCCGCGTCCTTCCTAAAATCCGCCAAAGTAATGTGCTCTCATATGCGCGAAGCATTGGGTAACCCTGGCGAGGAGATTGGAAGCATGAAATACCGGACGTATCCCAAGACCGACTTGAAGGTGAGCGAGGTCGGCTTCGGGCTATGGACCACCGCGACCGGCTGGTGGGGCAAGATGAGCGACGACGAAGCGGTCGGCTTGCTGCACGAAGCGTTCGATTTGGGCATCACCCTCTTCGATGCGGCGGACACCTACGGTAACGGACGCAGCGAAGAGCAGCTCGCAAAGGCCTTCGCAAAGCGCCGCAGCGACGTGGTGTACGCGACGAAATTCGGCTACGATTTCTACAACCACGGCAGCGAGCGCAAAGGGCAGTTCGAGATACCGCACGACTTCTCGCCGAAATTCGTGCGATATGCACTCGAGGAATCGCTGAAGCGGCTGCAAACCGACCGCATCGATCTCTACCAAATTCACAACGCGCATTTGAGCGAAATCCAGAACGACGAACTGTGGGCGCTGCTGCAGGCTTTTCGCGACGAGGGAAAGATTCGCTACGCGGGCGTCGCGCTCGGGCCGGCGATCGGATGGTTATATGAAGGCATCGACGCGGTGAAAATGCGCAACACGACGTCCGTTCAAATGATCTGGAACATCCTGGAACAATTTCCGGGTGACGCGATGATCGAAGCCGCCCGCGAGGCACGCGCCAACACGGGGTTTCAAGTGCGCGTTCCGCACTCGTCGGGCATGCTCGAAGGGAAGTACACGGTCGATACCGTGTTTCCCGAGCACGACCACCGGCGCCACCGGCCGAAATCCTGGCTCATCAACGGCATCGCAAAAGTCGAACAACTTCGCTTCCTCGAGACGCCGCAACGCACGCTCGGTCAGGCGGCCATCCAGTGGCTTTTGCACGAGCCGCGCGTCATGACGGTACTGCCGAACGTCTACGATCGCGAACAGCTCGTGGAGTTCGCGCGCGCCCCGGAGACACCGCGGCTCGAACCGGCCGAATTGGAGCGTATCGCCGCGCTCGCCGAGGGCAACTTCGGAATCGAGGAACCGCCAATGAAATTCAAAGGAACGATGCAGCGCGAGCACGCCTCCGCGTGAGGACGGTCTTCACGCACGCCGCTCCCGCGCCGATCGGCCCGTATAGCCAAGCGATCCATAGCGACCCGTTTCTGTTTTGCAGCGGGCAAATCGGGTTGGATCCTGCGACCGGCGAGCTCGTGGCGGGCGGACCCGCCGCACAAGCCGAGCGCGCGCTGACGAATCTTTCGGAAGTCCTGCACGAAGCCGGATTGGAGTTGCGGCACGTGCTCAAGACGACGCTTTACTTGACGCGTATGTCGGACTTTACGGTAGTCAACGAAGTCTACGCGCGGCATTTCGGCGATGCGAAACCGGCACGTTCGACGGTGGCCGTTGCAGAGCTTCCGCGCGGGGCGCTGGTCGAGATCGACGCAATCGCGCGCGACTAGCGCTTAGTGCACGAGGCCTGTCGAGCCGAGTTGCGCGATGCGCTTGTTCGCGAGCGACGTCAAGCCGGGATCGCCCGAGCTTTTTGCGGCGGTGAACTGGGCGACCGCCATCGCATTCTTCCCTTGTTCCGCGTATGTTTCGCCCAGAATGTAGTGCAATGGCCCGTCGTTCGGTGACACCGTCAAGCCTTTGAGCAACACGGATTCCGCCAAATCGAACAACCGGTGCTGGTAGTAGTCGTATCCCAAATTGTGATACGCGTCCACACTGAACGGGGAAACCGCGAGCGCCTTCAGGTAGAGCGCGATCGCGCCCTTCCAGTTGCCTTGCTCGTCTTGAATATAGCCGAGATTCACCAGCGCCTCGGGCATCTCCGGACGAAGCGCTCGAGCGTGGGTCAAGAGCGCGGTCGCTTCGTCGTTCCGCTGCTGTTCGAGGTCGGCCGCTGCGAGATTGACGATGCATGAGTAGTTTGCCGGGTCGATCCTGAGGCAACGTTGGAGTAACGTCACCGCGGCGGGATAGTCGTCCTCGTCCATGTAGATCTTCGCTTCACTGTTCAAACCGAACAGCGAGGCCGGCGATTCATCGAGCTCGCGCTGAAAATACTGCAACGCCAGCGCGTCGTCGTGCAAGGCGTAGAGCACTTCGCCGAACTCGTGTTGCGCGTCGGGATCGGTGGGGTAGAGCTTGGCCGTTCGCTCGACTTGATCGCGGTACGCTTGCAGATCGCCGCGCCGCTGATGGAGCTGTACTAGGCTGCCGATCGAGTCAGTGCCCGGAAGGCTCTTGTTGTATTCCGCGATCGCGTCGTCGACGCGATTTTCGGCCGCATAGACGGCACCCAAGCGATTGTGCGTTTCGCGGTCGTATGGGAACTGCGTGAGAATCGTTCGATACGTCCACTCGGCTTCGCGGAGATTGCCGGCGCGGTAGTAGAGATCGCCGAGCAGCCGCGCCGGTTCGAGTTCGCGCGGATGATCGGCTACGTAAATCGAGAGCCCGTGAATTGCGCCGTTGATGTCGCCGCTTGCGACCAGCGCGCGCGCTGCCGCTACGGCGCCTTCGGGATTGGACTCGAAGCCGGCCGAGAACTGACCGTTACCGTCGACGACGTCCGCACGAGCGCACGGCGAAGCCGCTGCGATCAGCGCAGCGACGAGAATGAAACGCAACAGAGCTGACATGGCGCGCCTCTGCCGGAATCTCGGCTGTGTGGACCTTCAACGCGTCCCGCCGGCTTTCCGTGACGCCGACCGGGCGGCTACTTCACTAGGGGAAGAACGTTACTGGGCCCAAGCGGATCGAAGGTCCAGACGAACGTGAAGAGGACGCACGCTACCAGGCCGGCCCACGCGAGCGGAGCGACCGGCCGCACCTCGGTCGGATGCGGACGTTCGTGCCGGCCATACATGAGTCCAACGATTTTGAAGTAGACGTACAGCGAGATGGCCGTGCCGGCGATAAGCAGACCGGCCAGCCACGCGTATCCGGCGTCGAAGTTCGCCGAGAGGATCAAGATTTTTCCCACAAAGCCGGCCGTCGGCGGCAGCCCCGCCAGCGCCAACAAGAACAGCACCATGGCGGCCGCGAGCACCGGACGGGTGCGCCCGAGCCCGCGATAGGCGGCCAGCGCCGAGCCTTCTTCCTTCGACGTCGAGAGCAGCGCCACGACCAGGAACGCGCCGATGTTCATGAACGTGTACGCCGCCAGATAGAAAATCGCGTAGCGAAGTCCGAGCGCGGTCGAGCCGGCGAGCGCGGCGACGATGTACCCGACTTGCGCGATGCCCGAATACGCAAGCAGCCGCTTCATATCGGTTTGCGCCAGCGCCCCCAAGTTGCCGACGATCATGGAAATTCCAGCAATGACGTAGACGGGCGCGAGGATGGCTTGCGCGTGAGGCCCCGTAACCGCGGCGTACGCGAAGCGCGCGAAGACTGCCAGCGTAGCGGCTTTCGTGACGACCGACATGAACGCGGTCACCGGAAGCGGCGCGCCTTGGAAAACGTCGGGTACCCAGACGTGAAAGGGCACGAGACTGAGCTTGAACGCGATGCCGATCAAGAACAGGGCGGTGCCGCATAGGAAGAGCGCGTTGCTTTCCACCGCCTGGCCGGCCAGTGCCGCAAGCGCAACGCTTCCCGTCGCTCCGAAAAAGAGCGCCATTCCGTACAGCATGAATCCCGAAGCGGCCGAAGAGAGAATCAGGTACTTCAGCGCCGCCTCTCCGGCGGTCGCCCGCGGCGACAAGCCGCACAGACAGTAGAGCGCCAGCGACAGCAACTCGAGTCCCAAAAAGATGGTCATCAGCGATCCCGCGCCCGCCATGAGCATCGCGCCGCTCGTGCTCCACAAGAGCAGCGCCAAACCGCCGGAAAAATTCTCGTCTTCACCCACGTGCGCGTAGATCGCAACCGACAAGAGGGCCGCGACGATCACGATCTCCTGAAAGACCGTTGCGAAGCCGCCGACCATGAAGCCCCCGCCGAACGCGGCGTAACTGTGTCCCCAGCCTTCCCCGCAGGTGAAGGCCGCGCCGGCAAGTCCGATCGCGGAGATCGCCACCGGAACCCAACGTTTCGCCAAGCCTTTCGGCGTAACGAGATCCGCAAACAGCACGACGAGCGCTGCGACCGCGACGATCGACAACGGCACGACCGCGTTCCAGTCTGCGCCCGAATACGGATTGGCGATCACGGGGCAAGCTCCGAAGCGCTCACGTAGAGCGTCGTGTCGAACGTGGTAAGCGCGTGCGGATTCACGCCGAAAAATACCATCGCGAGCACCAGCGGCGCGACGGCCAGCCCTTCGATCAACGTGAGATCGCGGCGAATCGGAACGTCTGGAATTTCGGGACCCTGCATGATGTCTTGAAAGAGACGCAGCATGTATGCGGCCGCAAGAACGATCGGCACGAGCGCGATCAATGCCGGCCAGAAGTATCCGGCGCTGAAGATACCGGTCAGCATGATGAGCTCGCCCGCGAATCCGATCAGCCCGGGCAGGCCCAATGCCGCCAGCGCCCCGATTGCAAAGGCGCCCGCGATCTTCGGATTGGCGCGCGCGAGCCCGCCCAAACGCGGCAGGGAACGCGTCTCTTCACGCTCTTCGATGAATCCGAGTACGAGGAACAATACGGCGTTGAAAAGGCCGTGCGCGATCACGTAAATCAATGCGCCGCGCAGCGCCAGCGCATTGAAGCTGAAAATCGCCACCAGAATGAGGCCCAAATGCGAGAGCGACGAGTACGCAACGATGCGTTTGGCATCGGTTTGGACGAGCGCCACGAAACCGCCGTACAATAGCGAGATCAGTCCGAGCCACAGCATGACGTACGTCGCGGCGTGCATCGCTTCGGGCAGAAGCGCCATTCCCACCACGATGAACCCGTACAACCCGGCCTTCGACTGGACCGCGCTGACGACCGCCACCATGGGAGGCGGCGTGTCGCTGTACGTCGGCGGCATCCACGTGTGTAGTGGCCAAATGGGCGTTTTCACCAAAAATGCGAACGCAAATCCCGCGAAAATCCACGGGCCCCAAATATAACCGAGGTGCGCCAAGCCGCTTCGCCCGATGACGTCGGTCGAGCCGAACGCAACGCCGAAGGCGGCGGTGCTCAGGAGCAGCGTCAAGCCGCCGGCGAAATTGTAGATCAGATAGCGCCACGCCGTCGACGGGTGCTCGCCCCAGCCCAACAGTCCAAGGAAAACCGGAACGAGCATCAGATCCCAAAAAAGGGCGAACACCAAGAGGTCGCGCGCAAGGAACACGCCCATCATTGCGCCTTCGAGCAAGAGCATGAGCGCGAGAAAATCGCGCAGACGCGGCACATTGGCGGCTAAAACCGCGCACAACGTGCAGAGCGCCAGCAACAACGCAATCCAAAATCCGATGCCGTCGTCGGCAAAATGGAAGGCCGCCGTGAACGGGCGCGCGAGCCATCGCACGCTCATCGATTGATCGCGCAGCGCGATGCCGGCCAAGAACGTCACGGCCGCGACGCCGGTGGCAATGCCTTTCGCAAGCGTGCGATCCGCGCGTGGCAACGCGTACAGGGCGAAGCCGGCCGCGATCGGCAACACCACGAGCGCGAGAAGCACCATCATCGCTTACAGCCCTCTCGCGAAGGCATAATACGCCAAGAAACAGGCGGCGCCGAAAACGACGATCAGGGCGTACGCGCGCACGAGACCCGTTTCAAAGCTGCGGAACAAATGGCCGAGCCAGCGACACGACAGCACGATCTCGCGAACGGCTCCGTCGATGACTTTCGGATCCACCCACCGGCCGAAAACCGTGCCGAGGCCTTGCGCCGGCTTGACGAACAAAATGTCGAGCGCCGTATCGAAGTAGAACGCAGCCGAGAGCGCCGCCGGCATGTGAACCGATTCTTGCTGCAGCCGTCCGGTTGCATTCTCGAGCGCGGGCTTTGATGCATAGCGGTAGTACGCAATACCGATGCCGGCGAGCACCATCACCAGCACGATGGCGGAAGCCGCGAGCTCGGGAATTCCGGTCGCAACCGTTGCCTCGGGACGGAACTGCTGCGCGAAGAATGCGTGCCACGGCGAACGCTCGCCGAACAGCAACCAGCCGGCGAAGACCGACGGCACCATCAAGATCGCGACGGGGGCTTCCATGATCCAGGCCGGCGCGTGAGGCTCTTCCGCGGATTCGCCGTGCGATGGTGCGGCCGGCAGCGGCGTGCCGGCCAGCTCCGGATGACGGATTCCCAAATCGGATGGATCGACGTCGCCGCGATACTCCCCGAGAAACGTGACGAACAGCATGCGGAACATGTAGTATGCGGTGATTCCGGCCGTCACGATTCCCGTCCAAAACAGCCAGGGATGCCCGTGCCGCAGCGCCCCGTAGATGATCGCATCCTTGCTGAAGAACGCGGAGAAGCCCGGAATTCCGCAGATCGCCAATACCCCGAGCGTCATCGCCCAAAAGGCGAACGGCATGCGAGCGCGCAGGCCCCCCATCCGGCGAATATCTTGCTCGTTGTGCAGCGCGTGAATGATCAAACCGCTTCCCAGAAAGAGCTGCGCTTTGAAAAATGCGTGCGTGAAAAAGTGCGAAACGCCGCCTTCATAGGCGCCGACGCCGACGCCCATGATCATGTAGCCGATTTGCGACATGGTCGAGTAGGCGAGAATGCGTTTGATGTCCCACTGCGCCGTGCCGAGGATCGCGCCAAGCAGCGCCGTGATGCCGCCGATGGTGGCGACCAATTCTTGCGCGTCGGGCGAGCTGCTGAAGAGCGGCCAAAAGCGCGCCACGAGATAAACGCCCGCCGTCACCATCGTCGCGGCGTGAATCAACGCGGAGACGGGCGTGGGCCCTTCCATCGCGTCGGGCAACCACGTGTGGAGCGGAACTTGGGCCGACTTCGCCGCCGCGCCGATGAAAAGACCGACGCATATCAAGAACAGCGCTCCCCCGAGCGCCGGAACGTTGGCGAAGATGTCGCCGTAACCGATGGAACCCACGTGCGCGTAGATCGCGAAAATCGCGAACATCATCCCGACGTCGCCCACCACGTTGATGACGAACGCTTTACGCGCGGCCGCCACCGCCGACGGCCGCTCGAACCAAAAGCCGATCAGCAAATACGAGGCGAGCCCGACCAAGCCCCATCCCACCAAGAGGCCGACGACGTTGTCGGAAAGTACGAGCGTCAGCATCGCGAAGACGAAGAAATTCATATACGCGAAGAAGCGCGCATACGCGCGATCTCCGTCCATATATCCGATCGAGTAGACGTGAATCAAGAAGCCCACGCCGGTGATGATGATGCACCAAATCAGCGCGAGCGGATCCATCAGCAACCCGAAGTCGAAGCCGCGCGTCCACGCTCCAAGCGAAACGTGCGCGCCGAGCGCACCGCCCACGCTTTGCGTAGCGAATCCCCACATCAAGAGCGTCCCGGCAAATGCGGCGCCGATAACGGCCGACGCCAGCGGACCCGCGAGACGACGGAGCTGCGGCCCGAACGCCCAGCAGGCGACCGCACCGGCGAACGGGAGCAGCCAGACTGCATAGAGGAGCGGATACGCTCCCTCGACACCCATCACGTGATGCGCGAACGGCACGCCGCTAACCCTTCAGCAGCCGCACGTCGTCGACGTCGACGTGGTGCGTCCGTCGAAACACGACGACGACGATTGCCAAGCCGATCGCCGCTTCCGCCGCCGCGACCGTAATCACCAAAAATGCGAAGATGTGTCCGGCATTGTTCAACCAGACGCGCGCGAACGCCAAGAACAACAGATTGGCGGAATTCCACATCAGTTCGATCGACATCAAGATGATCAACGGGTTGCGGCGCAGCAACACGCCGCCCACGCCGATGAAAAAAATCACCGCGGAGAGTCCCACGTAGCTCATGAGCGATACGGGCAAGAGCGCGGAGTTCATTCCAGCTCGCCGCCTCGCAGGATTGCTTCGCGCATCTCGCGCTCGACGAGCGCGGCCTGACGCCGGCTCGGAACGTACGGCGTTTCTTTGCCCGCGAGAATCACGACGCCGATAACCGCGACCATCAAGACGAACGCGGTGATCTCGAAGGGCAAAAGGTACGTGGTGAAGAGCGCCTTCCCGAAATCCGCGACGCTGCCGAACGCATTGGCCTGGCCTACCATCCCGCCCGCAGCCGGGCTCGATGCGACCCGCGCCACACTTCCGCGCGATTCGTCGTAGACCAGCAAGCCGAGTCCCGCAAGTGCCAGCAAACCCGCCGGAATCACCGCTCGCGGCATCCGGTCGGGCCCGGGATCGAACGGCGTGACGCCGCTGCTCAGAAGCGCAATGACGAAGACGAACAGCACCAGGATCGCGCCAGTGTAGACCACGATCTGAATCAGCGCCAAAAATTCGGCGTTCAACGTGATGAACAGCATCGCCAAGAACGCAAAGTGAAAGAGCAGTCCAACGACGGAGTACACCGGCTTGGTCTGCGTTACGACGAAGATCGCGGTTCCGACCAGCAACACGGCGAGAACCCAAAAAAGAATCATCCGGCGAGTCCCCGCCGGTTCGTCTTGAGCACCTGCCCGCGATGCGTGGCCTCGTAGCCTTCCCCAACGTCGACCGTCGACTTCACTTCGGCCACGCGCCCGAGGTCCGCCGGAATCCCGTTCGGACGCTCGTCGGGTGCCGTGCCGATACCGGCTTCGGGCGGCACGAGCAAGCGATCTTTCGAGTAAATGAACGAGCCGCGCCGATAATCCGACATCTCGAATCGCGGCGTCAGGACGATCGCGTCGGTCGGACACGCCTCTTCGCACATTCCGCAAAAAATGCAGCGCAGTTCGTCGATCTCGTAGCGGGCCGCGCCCCGCTCGCCTGGCGAACGCCGGACTTCCGGGGTGTTTTCCGCGCCGATCACCGTAATCGCATTGGCCGGACAGGCAATCGAGCACAGCTCGCAACCGATGCATCGTTCTTTTCCGTCGCCATATCTGCGCAATTCGTGCAAACCGTGAAACCGCGGTGCGTGCTGCTTCTTCACGCTCGGGTATTCAACGGTTGGGCGCCGATAGAACATGAAACGAAAC
>JAFAIW010000226.1 GCA_019236495.1 Vulcanimicrobiota bacterium
CGGTCGCGTTCACCCAGCCCTCGCTTTGTCCGAACGAGCCGGCGCTCAACGAGAACGCGGCGTGCGGAATGCGCGTCGGCTGCAGCGACACGAAGTCGACCGCACCGCCAATGGTATTCGAACCCTCGAGATCGCGGGGTCCCAAGCCTTCACTGACATTCACCGACGTGAACGCTGCGACCGGGATCTGCGAAAGATCGGTATCGCCGGTATTTCCGTCGTTGAGAATTTGACCGTCGAGCGCGACCAAAGTTTCCGATGGATCCGGCCCACGCAGCGCGACCACTGCCGGCGCCGTCGGCGCACCGCCGTCGGGACGCGCCAGCGTCACCGAAGGAACGGCCAGCAATCCGTCGACCACGCGCGCCTGCCCGAGTTGGTCGAATTGCGCGCGACTCAAGGTGACGCTCGGCACCGCATAGCGCGACAGCGCCAAGTGCCCGTCCACGGTTACGCTTCCGATCGGGCGCAAGTACCGCGAATCGGTTGCGTCGAGCACGACGACGATGGTGGCGTTGTGATCGACGTGCAGCATGCCGACGTCGCTCGGCACGAACCCCGGCGCACGGACGTCGAGGTCGTAATTTCCCGGCTCGACGCGAACCGAAAACGCACCCGACCGATCGCTCGTCGTGCGTTCTTCAGCCCGCCCCGACAACGACACGATCGCCGAAGCAACCGGCGCGCCACCGGCCGTCCGCACGTCGCCCGTGATCGTACAGCAAGCGACCGCCGCCGCGAGGAGCACGCTCATCCGCGCCGCGTTGGCGTTCCCCGGCCACGCATCCTGCGGTTATGCGGCGCAGGTCGTAGGAGCGCACCCGGGTTGTGGCTTACACTAGGCAAGCTATGAACTTTCGCGGATATTTCAAAGGCCTCGCGCGCGTCACGCGCACCTTCAAACTCGAAGCCGGCAACCTCCGCGCGGAGGGTGTGCCTGCCATTCTGCTGGCAGTCAGCGGATTGGTTCTGGCCGTGGGCGTCGCGCGCGTTATGACGGAGAACGCCGGTGCCCTGCCGGAAACCTTGCGCGAATCCAAAGGGTTGGTAGAAGCGATCCGCGGTGACAAACACCGATTGAGCGCATGATCGACGACGCCTCGGTGATCGAGTTGATTCACGCCCATATGCCGGATGCGCGCGTCGAAGTCGCGGACTGGTCGAGTTTTGGAACGCGCGATCACTTGAACGTAACGGTGGTTTCGAGCGCGTTTTCGGGGAAAACCCGGCTGGACCAGCATCGCATGGTGTATGCGGCTCTCGGTGAGGCGCTCAAAGACGGACGCATACACGCCGTACAAATCAAAACGTCAGAACTGGAGTAGCAATGTCGCAGAATCTACAGGAAGAGATCCAGAACGAAATCACCGCGACGAAGATCGTCGTGTACGGCAAGGGGACCAAGGACGCGCCGCGCTGCGGCTTCACGATGGAGACGATCGAGTTCTTCAACAAGTTTGGGTATCCGTTCGAGGTGATCGACGTTCTCGAAAATATGGAGAAGCGCGAAGCGTTATCCTCGATGACGAACTGGCCGACGCTGCCGAAGGTTTTCATCGGCGGGAAATTTTATGGCGACACCGACATCCTCGGTCCGATGGAGGAAAGCGGCGAGCTGAAAGACGTGCTTGCGGGCGCCTTCGGCAGCGAACCGAAAGCTACGATCAACCTTCGTTAGAATGCCACCGATGCTGCGGCTTTGGGAGACCGGGGGCGAGAGCGCGTGGATCGATTCTTTTCGGCATCGCATGCTTTTCCGGCCACGCTATAGCGAGATCGATTCGTACGGCCACGTCGGCAATGTCGTCTATCCGACGATCTTCGAAGCCGGTCGCATGGAATATCTCGCCGACGTCGGCGATCCGGAATGGCACGAGGGCTTAATCTTTGCGTTCGGCCACGTCGTGGCCGAACAGCACGTGCGATACATCGCGCGGTGTTTTTTCAACGAAGAATACAACGTGCTCACGAAGATCGGGGAGCTCGGTCATTCCAGCGCGACGATGGAACAGGCCATCGTGGGTCCCGACGGCTCGCTGCGCGCCATCGCGCGCACCGTCATCGTTCATAACGACGGCCACGAAACCAAACCGTGGACCGACGCGCAAAGCCGCGCGATCTCGGAATACGAGGGTTTCGTTACCGCCGCAGTGCGCGAGTTCTAGACGCGGCATGCGTCACTGGCTCTTCAAGAGCGAGCCGCACGCCTACAGCTTCGACGATCTCCAGCGTGACGGAACGACACCCTGGAGCGGCGTGCGCAATTTTCAAGCGCGAAACAACATGCTGGAAATGCGCGCCGGCGATCTCGGTTTCTTCTATCACAGCAGCATTGCCGAACCCGCCGCCGTCGGCATTTGCGAAGTCGTTCGGGAAGGCTATCCCGACTTCACGGCGTTCGATAAGAAAAGTGAATACTACGACCGCAAGAGCACGCCCGAGAAACCGCTATGGCAAATGGTCGACGTGCGCTTCGTGGAGCCGCTCGCGCGTCCGGTAACGCTTGCCGAGATGCGCGAAGAACCGCGCTTGATGGGCATGGCTCTGCTGAAGCGCGGGCAACGGCTTTCCGTACAGCCGGTGATGCCGTCCGAATGGAAGATTATTCTGGAGTTGAGCCGCCGCGCTACGGCGTAGGTGACGGCGAGGGCGAGGTGACGCCACCCGAGGCCGCCGCTCCTCCCGCAACGCCGCCCGCCGCGGCGCATGCCGACACCGCGCACGTACCCCCAAGCGGATTATTTCCCGGGGGCACCGCACTCGATCCGCCGCCGCTGCACGCGCTGAACGACAGCAAAACGGCGCCGGCTAGAAACGGACGTAGGTTCACGAAGACAGCATAGCAGAAAAGCGCTCCGCGCGGGAGCTTAGCACGGGAGCGGCAGCGTTGCGTTGCCGCCGCCGGCGCTGAACGTCAGCGTATAGCTGCCGCTAGCGGGGCACGTTTGGGGCTCGGTCGCGATCGCCGGAACGGCGGGCGTATCGAAGTGCGCGCGGTCGGGATAGCCGCCCAGCATCGTCGCGCGTCCCGCGCTCGAAAGAAAGATGCTCAGCGGCGGGGCGCCGAGCGACGTCTCCGCAAAATTCGCATCGACAACCAGCGGCGGAACGTTTTGGGACGCGAGCGGAACGGCGTTCGGGCGTCCGCCATAGAGCGTCGCCGTGAATCCGGCCGCGCTGCCATTTGCGTTGCGCGGTTCGACGACGATCGTCGCGCCGTTGCCGGAGGTCGACGCGAGAGCGCGCGCAGTGCGCAACAGCGCGTCGAATTGAGATTGCGCCGCGCGCACCGCATACGGGCGCGTTCCGAGCGAAAACGCCCCGCCCGCGGCCAAGAGCAGCGCCACGACGGCGAGCGTCACGACCACCTCAACCAAAGTGAATCCGCGTTGCACGGCAGGCGTAGTGCCCGCCTTCGCTCAGTGCGAAGCGGCCTGCGTCAAAAAAATACGCTGCGCTTCCACGGGCATCGCGTCTTTCTCGGGCCGGATGCGCCGGTACGAACCATCGCGCTGGAGCTCGCGGCTCTTGGTGTTGTCACCCAACAACACTTCGAGAATCTCACCGACGATGGTTTGCGCGACGAGCGGATCGAGCACCGGAATGACCGTTTCGACGCGCCGATCCAAGTTACGGCCCATCCAGTCCGCGCTCCCGATGTAGACCTCGCGGTCACCGCCATTTTCGAAAACGAAGATGCGCGAATGCTCGAGGAACCGCCCCACGATCGAGCGCACGCGGATGCTCTCGCTCACACCGTCGATGCCGGGCCGCAAAATGCACATGCCGCGCACGAGCAGATCGACCGCCACGCGCGCCTGCGACGCGCGGTAAAGACCACGCACGATCTCTTCGTCGGTGATGGCGTTCAGCTTGGCGCGAATCCCGGCAGGACGTCCGGCCGCCGCGTGCTCCGTCTCGCGCTCGATCAGCGCGAGCAGCTCGCGACGCAAATTCACCGGCGCCACAAGCAGCGCTTCGTAGTCCGTTACCTTCGAGAATCCGGTCAGCGCGTTGAAGAGCTGCGTAACGTCGGCGCCCAACTCGGGACGCGTGGTAAACAAGCTCAAGTCCGTGTACAGCTTCGCGGTCTTTTCGTTGTAGTTGCCCGTGCCGAAATGCATGTAACGGCGGATGCCGTCGACTTCTTCGCGAATGACCAGCGCCGCTTTGGCGTGCGTCTTGATCCCCGCGAAACCGTAGACCACGTGGACGCCCGCGCGCTCCAGCTTCCGCGCCCACTCGATGTTGTTCTCTTCGTCGAACCGCGCTTTGAGTTCGATCAGCACCGCAACTTGTTTCTCGTTCTCAGCCGCTTCAAGCAAAGCCGCGACGATCGGCGAGGGCTTTCCCGAGGTGCGATAAAGCGTTGCTTTTATCGCGAGCACCTGCGGATCTTTGGCGGCCTGTTGCACGAATTGCACGACCGGATCGAACGACTCGTACGGATGATGAAGAAGGATGTCACCCTCGCGCATGGCTGCGAACATGTCGATCACGCCCACGAGACGTTTGGGAATCGCGGGCGTGAACGGCGCATCGTGCAATTGTTCGTAGTCGGGCAAAGCGACGATCGACATCAAGTCTTTCAAGTCGAGGATGCCGTCGATTTCGTAGCAGTCGATCTCCGAGAGTTCCAAAGCTTCGAGAAGCCAGTCGCGCATGTACTCCGGCATGCCGCGTTCGACTTCGAGGCGGACGGGTTCGCCGAATCTCCGGCGTTGTAGCTCCGACTCGATCATGCGCAGGAGGTCGTCGGCTTCGTCTTCTTGCAAGTCGAGGTCGGCGTCGCGCGTCACGCGGAAGCAATACGAATCGCGGATTTCCATTCCTGGAAAGAGCGCGTCGAGATGATGCGCGATCAAATCCTCGAGTAGCACGTACCACCTCTCGCCCTCGGGAACGGAGTCGACCGGCACGAAGCGCGGCAGAGACTGCGGAATCTTCACGCGCGCGAAATGAAACTTGACCCCGTCGGGCGTCACCTCTTCGAGCTCGACCGCCAGCGAAAGCGACAGATTGGAAATGTAAGGAAACGGATGGCCGCTGTCGACCGCCAGCGGCGTCAGCACCGGAAAGACGCGATCGTCGAAAACGCGCTCGAGATGCGCTTGCTGAGGCTGATCCAGATCATCGACCTGCTTGAGACGCACGCCGTGTTTCTCCAGAGCCGGCCATAATTCGTCGCGCAAGTGCGACATCTGCCGATCCAGCGAACGGCGCAGCCGGTCCGATATTCCGACCAGCTGTTCGGCCGGAAGGCGCCCGTCTTCGGAACGCCGGTGCACCTGAGCGGCAATCTGTTGCTTGATTGCCGCGACCCGAATCATGAAAAATTCGTCGAGGTTTGTTCCATAGATAGACGTAAACTTGAAACGTTCGAGCAGCGGGTTATGCGGGTCGGTCGCCTCTTCGAGCACGCGGTCGTTGAATTCGAGCCACGAAAGTTCCCGGTTGAAATACAGCGAAGGGTCGTCCAATGACCGAACGACCGGCGCGCTTCTCGGTGCGGGAACAACCTCTTGGCTTTTGAGCATGGCCGCTTGATGTTCGTCGCTCGCCGAACGGAACCCGGGTAGTGCCGCCCGATTTTTGGGCGCACGTGCGCGTGCATCTCGGTTTAGCCGGTGCAGCCCTCGCGATCGCGCTCGTGGTGGCCGTTCCCGCGGGCCTGTTCAGCGCCAAGCGCGCCGCCGCGCGACCGCTCGTGCTCGGCCTGGTAAACGTAGGGCGCGTCGTCCCCAGCCTCGCCGTGCTGACGCTCCTGCTTCCCGTTTGGGGTGTCGGCGCAAAAACCGCCATCGCAGCGCTTGCGCTCTTGGCCATTCCACCGATCGCCATCAACACAGACGTTGCAATACGCAACATTCCCATGGCTGTGACGGATGCCGCGCGCGGTCTCGGCATGCTGCCACGTCAAATTCTGTGGCGCATCGAAGCGCCGCTTGCATTTCCGATCGTGCTCGCGGGAACGCGCACGGCTGCAGTCGAGGTCATTGCCAGCGCGACTCTTGCCACGTTCATCGGCGGTGGCGGTCTCGGCGAATATATTACGACGGGCTTGCAAGCCAACGACACGCATCTTCTGCTCGTCGGCGTGACGGCGGTCGCATTGCTCGCGATTGCGTCCGAGCTCGCCTTCACCGCACTGCTGCAGTTCGCCGGAACCAAACAAAGGAGTCGAGCATGAACGTCTCCCGCCGCTACGCCATGCTGCTCGTCGGTTCGGCGCTCGCCGTACCGGGGTGCGCGAAAAACGCCGGCGCAATTCGGATCGGTTCGAAAAATTTCACCGAATCGGTGATCGTCGCCGAGATCTACGCGCAGGCGCTCGAACGCGCCGCGATCCCCGTGCTTCGCAAATTTGAGCTGGGGAGCACCCAAATCGCGCTGGCGGCCCTCGTGCGCGGCGACATCGATCTCTACCCCGAATATACCGGGACCGGCCTCATCGACGTTTTACACCATGCGCCGCTACGCGACGAACGAGCGATCTACAAAATCGTGCAGAACGAGTTCGAGCATCGGTTTGACGTTCAGTGGCTCGCGCCGTCGCCGATGAACGACTCACAAGGTCTGGCAACGACGCGTGCACTCGCCGAACGATACGGCCTTCGGACGCTCTCCGATTTGAGCGCGAAGGCCCCGCAGCTGCGCCTGGCAACCATTCCCGAGTTCGTCAGCCGCGCCGACGGGTTGCCGGGGTTGCAGCATTTTTACGGCGGTTTCCAATTCAAAGACGTCAAGACGTACGAAATCGGTCTGAAATACCAAGCTTTGCTCACCGGCGCCGCCGACGTGGCGACCGCGTTCACCACCGACGGGCAGATTGCCGCCGATCGTCTGGTCGTGCTCGACGACGACCGGCAAATGTGGCCGCCCTATCACGTCGCTCCGATCGTCCGGCGGCAACTTTTGACCGCCCGACCGCACGTCGCCGCACTTCTCGACCGGATCGGTTCGTTCATCACCACCGAAGCCGCGCAGACGATGAATGCCGCGGTCGACGTGGACAAACACGATCCGGGCGATGTCGCAAGCGAGTTCGTGAAAGCGCACCCTGAGTGAATTCACCCGCCGGCGCGCCGGTACGCTTCGAGCGTGTGTCGGTGCGCTATTCAGGTTCGCAAACGGAAGCGGTCGATGCTGTCGCTTTCGACGTGCGACCCGGCGAGTTCGTGGTCTTGCTCGGACCGTCGGGCTGTGGAAAGAGCACGTTACTCCGGACGGTCAATCGTCTGGTCGTGCCCAACGCGGGACGCGTTCTCGTCGGCGATAAGGACACCGCGACCCTCGATGCCGTGCAACTCCGCCGCCGCATCGGTTACGTCATTCAGGCGGTCGGACTCTTCTCGCACATGACGGTGGCGCAAAACGTGGCCGTCGTTCCATCGCTGCTGCACTGGGACCGCGCGCGAATCGATGCTCGCATCGACGAACTCTTGCACATGGTACGGCTCGATCCGGCGCGTTATCGCGACCGCTTTCCAAAGGAACTTTCGGGCGGAGAACAACAGCGCGTCGGCGTCGCACGGGCGCTGGCCGCCGAACCCGAGATTCTTCTCATGGACGAGCCGTTCGCCGCGGTCGATGCAATCGTACGTCACGCCTTGCAGGACGAGATCGCTGAGATTGCCCGTCGTTTGGGAACCACCGTCCTCTTCGTGACGCACGACGTCGACGAGGCGCTGCGCTTGGCGGCGCGGATCGCGATCTTGGAGCGCGGCCGGCTCGTGCAATACGACGCGCCTCTTCGCATTCTCACGGCACCGGCCGCACCGTTCGTCGAGTCATTGCTGGATACGCACGACGTGGTGCGCCGGCTTTCCCTCAAGTGCGCGCGCGACGCGATGCAACCGCCCCGCGACGGCGCCGGCCCCGACGTTCGTGAGGATGTCAGCCTGCGTGAAATCCTGAACGACTTCTTGCGCGGTGCTGCGACGGTGCACGTGCTCGATGGGAACGCGCGCCGCATCGGATCGTTGTCCTTTGGCGACGTCGTCGCCGCGGTTGCATCGTCGTGAACTATATGTTCGCCCACATGCACGTGGTGATGATGGACACCGGGCAACACCTCGCACTCGTCGCAGTCGCCTTAGCGATCTCCATCGCGCTCGCGCTGCCGCTCGGAGTGCTTGCGGCGCGGCATCCGACGATCTCCGCCCCGCTCCTGGCGGCGCTTGGCGTGCTCTACACCATTCCGAGCCTGGCAATTCTGGCGCTTCTCGTGGCGTACGTGGGATTAGGCGCGGGTCCGGCCCTGGTTACGATGGTCGCATACGCGCAGTTCGTCCTCGTGCGCAACGTCGCCGCGGCGTTGCATGGCGTACCTGTCGCGCAGTCCGACGCCGCGATGGGCCTCGGCATGAGCGACGCGCAGCGTCTGATGCGCGTCGAACTGCCGAGTGCGTTTCCGGTGATTCTCGGCGGCGTTCGGATCGCGGCCGTCGCGCTGATCGCGATCGCGTCCCTCGCGGGTTACGTCAACGGTGGTGGTTTAGGCACGATGATCTTCGACGGATTACAGCGCGACTATCTCGAGGAAATTCTGGCCGGAAGCATCCCGATCGCGTTGCTCGCCATCGCAGTCGATACCGGTTTTCGCTTGATCGAACGGCGCGCATCGCGCTGGAGATAGAATCCGGCTACGGTTTCAGATACCGTCCTACCCAGTCGGAAAGAATATGCAAGCGCTCCACACGGTGAAGCGGTGCGCCGGTGCGCGAGAGATCGTGCGTTTCGCCGGGAAATTCCACGAAGCGGATCGTGCGGCCGCCCAGCCACTTCGTGGCCGAAAACCATTGCAGCGTCTGATCGATCGGCGTGCGCGTGTCTTCGGTCGAATGCAGGATCAAAAGCGGCGTATGTGCTTGGGCGACGTACGCGATCGGCGACTGCGGCAGATACTGGCTCGACGGATCCCACGGAAGTCCCCACGAGTATGCACCGCCGAGTGCGTTGGACGATGCGAGATCCGCGGCGAGTTGTTCCGTTGCCAGATTGCTGACCACGCGTTCCGCGACCGCCACCTTGTAGCGATCGGTGTGCCCGACGACCCATAACGTCGAGTAGCCGCCATAACTGCCACCCATGACGCCAAGGCGATCGGGATCGACGTCGGGCCGCTTGACGACTTCGTCCATGACGCGTTGGAGATCGTCGAACATCGCATCGCCCCAATGCTTGGCGAGTGCCTCTTCGAACGGATATCCAAAGCCGACGCTGCCGCGTGGATCCGCGAATACGACGTTATATCCCAATCCGGCATAGTATTGCAGTTCGTGAAAGAAACTGTTGCCAAATTCGGTTTCCGGACCGCCATGAATGTCGAGCAATGTCGCGTGTTTTGGACCGCGTCCGCCGATTGCCGGCATGAACCAGGCGCGGACGTCGTAGCCCGCATCGTCTTTGATCGTAAACGCTTGGGGCGCCGAGACCGCCAGCCCCGCCATCACCGGATCGTTCAACGTCGTCAAGCGTTGCGGCGCGGGATTTTGCGTGTCGGAAATATAGACTTCCGCCGGATGCGTAAAATCGGAGAAGGCGTACGCGACGCGCGTTCCATCTGCCGATGCAGCACATGCGTAGGCTTCGCCCATCGAGCCGCTGATGTCGGTAAGCGCGCCCGTCGCCGTGTCGAGACGCGCAACGTTGGCAAAGCCCGGTCCACTGAGACCGATCACGAGAAACCGGTCGTGCGGATCGAACCACGGGCCGCAGAAGCCGCCGCCCTCTTTCGTGTCGGTCAACATCGCGTCGCCCCAGGCGTTTGTGTTTTTCGCCACCACCTGGCGCAGGTTGCTGCCGTCCGCGGCGCTCGTGACCAGCGCGGGATACTCGGCCGGATCCATCACGCCGCCTTTGAGCCACCAGAGCGCTCCGCCGCTCGCGTAGCCGAGGAGATTGTTCGACGTTTGGTCCGACTTCAGCAACCGCATCGCGCCGCCGGTGCTCGGCATTGTGTAGATGTCGCTCTCGCCTAACGTCGGCGGATCGCGACGCAACGAATTAAAGGCGATCGTGCGGTCGTCGGGCGACCAGGAGTACCCGCCTTCGGACCATTCATGGCCGCTGGTCAGCGCGTGGGCGTTTTTTCCGTCGGCATCGACCACCCAAATGTGGGCATGCTTGTTGTAGATTTCACCCGGACCGTTCAGCGTGTAGTGCATCGTGTCGATGAAATGCACGTCGCTCTTTTGTTGGGTTTTCTTCGGTTTGAAGCCCGCCGCGGCGAAGTCGATTTGCGCGTTTGGCTGGTCGTCGACGGTCGTGGAAGAAAACAAAATGCGCTTGCCGTCGTGCGAGAAGAGTGGGTTCCCAGCACCCGATTTCACGGTCGTGAGTTGCCGCGTATGTCCGGTACGGAGGTCGTACAGGTAGAGCTGCGGGCGTTTTTTCACGCCGCCGCGAGCGAATGCAACGGTGTTGCCGTCCGGCGACCAGGCGATCGACGAGTCGAAATTTCCGTGCGTGATCTGCCGTTGGCCGTGGCCGTCGGCGCCGACCAACCAAATATTGGAATCGTAGCGATCTTCGGGGCCGTTCAGCGTCTGGACCACGAACGCAACGTTGCCGCCGCTGGGCGCGATGGCGACCTCCGCGACGAACTTCAGACGATAGAGGTCTTCCGGCTTGACCGGGCGCGGCGCGGCAAGGCCGGTGGAGGGCAGCGCAATCAGGACCGCGACAAATGCCGCAAAAACACGCATCATTCTCAGCATGCGGCGGACGTTCGATTGTGGGCCGCAGCGCCCTACTCGTTTAGAAGCGGAATGCGAAAAAAACCGCAGCGACGATCAGAAGGTAGGCGACGACGTGATTCCATTGCAGCCGCTGCTGGAATACGATGAACGCATAACACGTAAAGACGCAAAGCGTGACGCATTCCTGGATGACCTTGAGCTGAACGAGATTGAAACGACCGTAGCCGATACGATTCGCCGGTACTTGAAAGAGATATTCGAAAAACGCGATGCCCCAACTCAACAGGATCGCGGCCAGCAAGGGACGATTCGACCACGCTCCACGCGAGGTTACGTGCGGGTAAAAAGATTGACGCTAAAGCGCTCGTCCTTGTCGTACCACGTGCGCGTCAGCGAAAACCCGGCGGCCGCGCCAAGCACGCGCAAATCCTCGAGCGAGAACTTGTACGACGACTCCGTGTGAATGCGTTCGCCGGATTCGAACGTGAGATCGAGGCCCAACGCGGCGATGCGAACGTGCTGCGCGACACGGCTTTCGAGGAAGGAGTCGACGACGCCGCGCTCGGCATCGTAGTGCGCGACGTGGCGGAACTGTTCGAGGTCGAAATCGCCTCCGAGCTCGCGATTGATGCGGCCGAGCACGTTCCGATCGAAGGCTGCGGTCACACCGGTTGGATCGTTGTATGCTAACTCGAGCGTGTGCGCATCTTTTTTCAAAT
>JAFAIW010000265.1 GCA_019236495.1 Vulcanimicrobiota bacterium
GGCCGCCGCGCGCGACGAGCAGACGCTGCCCCGGGACGTTCAAGTCGGCCAAAAATGCTTCGGGAGCGTCGTCGCTGCGCACGTGAACCAGCGTCCCGACGGGCACTGGAATCAGAAGATCGTCGGCGCTTTTACCGGACTTGTTGGAACTGGATCCGGGCTTGCCGTTCTCCGCCGAAAACCGGCGCTTGAAGCGAAACTCGACCAAGGTCGAGAGTTCGGGAGTCGCCTCGAGGTAGATGCTCCCGCCGCGCCCGCCGTCTCCGCCCGCGGGACCGCCTTTGGGCACGTACTTCTCGCGACGCCACGCGACGATACCGTCGCCGCCGTTGCCGGCCGCGACGTCTATGGTGGCTTCATCGATGAATTGCACGAAGGGCTGGCCCCGCGATCCGCTCGAGCGGCGGCCGAACGCGCGTTAGGCGATCGCGGAACGCACGTTCACGTGCTGCCGGTTGCGGCGCTTCGTGAACTCGACGACGCCGTCGATGACGGCAAAGAGCGTGTGATCTTTGCCCATTCCGACGCCTTCGCCCGGATAAAACTGCGTGCCGCGCTGACGCACGATGATGTTCCCGGCGATCACGGCTTGGCCGCCGAAGCGTTTCACGCCCAAGCGTTGCGCGTTGGAGTCGCGCCCGTTGCGCGTGGAGCCCGCGCCCTTCTTTGAGGCGAACAGCTGCAGATCGAAGTGGAACATAGCCGGCAGAGTATAGCAAAGCCCCCCGCGGCTTGGCAAGAAAGAGCCGGAAGGAGTCCCCTTTGGGCCGCAGATCCGGGCGGCGGCTACTTCCGGCAGCTCGCGAAGCCGTCGGCAGAGACTTGACCGTCGACGCTGTGCGTGTACGTTTGCTGGATGATGAACTCGTTGACGCGCACCCACGTAATCTCACCTTGCGATGGATCGGGATGCTGTTGATCGCGCGTTCCGTACCAATGCCACACGCCGTCCGTATCGGGGCCGGTCGAGATGCTGCGCACTTCGCTTCCGTCCGAATGGTAATCGTCGAACACCCAGACTTTCAGCGACGGATCGTACGAAACGTACGCGGTGCCTCCGGCTTTGCGGAGGTTCCACGTCGCAATCGTCCACGGACCTCCGGTCGCGCCCGCTATTCTCCAGGTGACGCGCGCCGGAAACGCTCCCGGCGCGTCCGTCGGCGTATAGATCGAACAGTCCCAATAGCCCGCGAACGAACTGAGGAAAAGGGCGGCGCTCACGGCCGCTAACAGCACGAGTCGATCAAATCTTCGCCGATACGGCGCGCGTCGCGATAGCGCTGCGCGTCGGCGGACGACGTCGCCGTGGGTAACAAGCGCTCCAGCTCCACGTCGAACCAGCAGGCGATCTCGTCGCGCGCGTGCATGCCGTGCAAAATGCGCTGGGCGACCATGACGCGATAGATTCTATCCGTCGCGAGGTCTTCCATGTAGCCGTCGAGCAAACTCGCGCCGAAGCCGTCCAGCACGCCCTTGCGGTAACGAATCACGGTGCGGATCGCGGCCCGCGTTCCCTCGGCGCTTTTCACGCCGACGCCATGCGGCACGGGCCGCAGGTCGGGGTGCAGATCTGCACCGGGGTCGAAGCGTCCCAATTGGTTCGGTACCGGAAACTGGGCGACTGCAACCGCGTTTTGATCGGGGTGGCCGGTCCACGCACCGTCCATGCCCGCGTTCGCTTCGTTCTTCTTATCGTTCTCCAAGACGCTAAGCGCGCGCGCGTTGAGCGCGGGATCCTCGCGGCTCGGATACAGCGCCGTCATTCCACCGATGGCGAGCATCCCGTGGCGGTGGCAGAGTTGCGGCAACATCAAACGCAAGTTTTGAAAAAAAGCGACGTCGTGTGGAATCGTGTTGCGATCCGGCAACAGCCACTCCGGGTCGCGCAACGTGAACTCCGCTAGCGACGCCATGTAGTCCCAGCGTCCCAGATTGAGCCCGAGCAAATGGTCGCGCAATCGATGGACGAACTCTTCTAATTGAAATGCAATCGGGTGCGACTCAACCAATGCCATGCACTTGATCGCATGCCGCTCCCACCCCAACCGCTCGGCCACCGACTGGAGCGCTTCACGCCACCAGTCGGCTTCTTCGGCGGCTTCGGACTTCGGGATGTAGATGCAGAGCGGGTGGCGCAGCAGATCGGGGTCGACACGAAAGGCTATCGATGCCAAATCGAAAAGCGAAGCCGGCGTCGATTCGCCCGGAACGATGCCGGGTTGTTCCAAGTGCAACCCGCGCACGCGATTCCAAATGACGGTATCGCTCGGCTCGATGCCGACGACCTTGCCGCGTTTGCGGTCCTGGTACGTCAGCGTGCCGTGCAGCGCCGCTACGATATTTTCGACGCCCTTCATCGTGGCCTCGAAGACGTCGACCATCGAATCTTCCAAGTCGAGCATGACGCCGGGAGCGCCGGAGTTCAACATCTTGACGACCAGCTCGGCGTCGTCGGCCGGACCCGTCATTTGATTGCGCTGATCGCGGCACCACGCCGGCAGTTGGATGCGCCAGCCGGCAGTCGCCGCCGCGCCCGCCACGCGATATTCCGGTAGCGAGCCCTCGCGTGCGCTGCGCAGCGTTGCGCGCCGGCGCGTTACGCACGCGCGTTGCTCCTGCGCAACCGCGCGATGCAAGGGCAAATAGAACTCGAGAAATTCCGGCGGCAGCGCCACGCTGCCACCCTGAGCGGAAAGCGAGTACGCCACCGGCTACGCCGAAATGCGCAACGACGGCGTTTCGAACTGCTCTTCTTCGGTAGATCCGTGCAGCGCCGTCGTCGACGACGTGCCGCCGCTCACCGCTTCCGACACGGCGTCGAAATACCCCGTGCCCACCTCTCGCTGGTGCCGCGTCGCGGTGTATCCGCGCGATTCGCTCGCGAATTCGCGTTCTTGGAAATCCGAATACGCGGCCATTCCGCGTTCGCGATAGTCGTATGCCAGCTCGAACATGCTGTGGTTGAGCGCGTGAAAACCGGCGAGCGTAACGAATTGGAATTTGTAACCGAAGCGCGCGATCGTGCGCTGAAATTCCGCAATCGCCGGTGCGTCGAGCTTCTTTTTCCAATTGAACGATGGAGAGCAATTGTAGGCGAGCAACTTGGATGGGAAACGCTCGTGAATGGCTTGCGCGAAGCGGCGAGCTTCTTCGACGTTCGGTTCGGACGTTTCGCACCAAATGAGGTCCGCGTACGGGGCATACGCCAAGCCGCGCGCGATGGCGGAATCGAGCCCCCCGCGAATCCGGAAAAACCCTTCCTCGGTGCGCGCTCCCGTGCAGAATGCTCGATCGCGCGGATCGACGTCGCTCGTCAGCAACATCGCGGCGTTCGCGTCGGTGCGCGCCACGATCAGCGTCGGCACGCCGAGTACGTCGGCTGCGAGCCGAGCGGCGACCAGATGCTTCACGGCAGTTTGCGTGGGAACCAGCACTTTGCCGCCCATGTGACCGCATTTTTTCTCGGATGCGAGCTGATCTTCGAAATGCACCGCGGCCGCGCCGGCTTCGATCATCGCTTTCATGAGCTCGAAAACATTGAGCGCACCGCCGAAGCCCGCTTCCGCATCCGCAACGATCGGTACAAACCAGTCGACGCCGTGATCGCCTTCCAGCGTCGCAATTTGATCCGCCCGACGCAGCGCGTTGTTGATGCGGCGCACGACGTCCGGCACGCTATTGACGGGATAGAGACTCTGATCGGGATACATCTGACCGCCGGAATTCGCATCGGCTGCGACTTGCCAACCGCTCAGGTAGATCGCGCGCAAACCGGCTTTGACTTGTTGCACCGCCTGATTGCCGGTGAGCGCTCCCAGCGCCGTCACGAACGTATCCTCGTGCAGCATCCGCCACAACCGCTCCGCCCCATATCGGGCCAGCGTGTGCTCCACCGCAAGCGAGCCTCGCAGGCGCACGACCTCATTTCCACGATAGGGGCGCTCGATGCCGGCCCACCGGCCGTCCGTCGTCCAGGCCTGGTCCAGATTGTCCGCGGTGAGGTTTCGCACGCAATCTCCTTTCAGCACGAATGCCTTCCGCCGAGAATAGCAGTCCATTGGTAAGTGGTCAACGGGCCAATTGACCAAGCCAATGGTCCATGAGCAAGCATCCAATTTTTTCGATGGGAAGGGGCCGGTCCGAAGCGGCCGTAACTTCGTCGCGTTTTGGAGAGACGTCGTGTCGTCGTGACCGGCCTCGGCGCGGTGACGCCGATCGGCAATAACCGCGACGAGTTTTGGAAACGGCTGGTGGCCGGCGAGAGCGGCGTCGGTACGATCACCGCCTTCGATCCGTCGATTTTCAGCACGCGAATCGCGGCCGAAGTGAAGGACTTCGATCCGGATGGATTGCTCGGGCGGCGCGAAGCGCGCCGGATGGATCGCTTCGCGCAGTTTGCGCTCGTGGCGGCGCGAGAAGCGATCGAACAGGCGCACCTCCCCGACGAACAAAGCTTCCGCGATCAAGTCGGCTCGGTTCTCGGGAGTGGAATCGGCGGTATCCTAACGCTCGAGAATGCCGCGCAAAAAGCCCATCGCGACGGTGCCTGGGACAAAATCAGTCCATTTTTCATTCCGATGTTGATGAGCAACGCGGCGCCCGCGCACATCTCCATGCAGTACCGCTTTCGCGGGCCGGTTTTTGCCACGGCCAGCGCGTGCGCGAGTTCCAACGATGCGATCGCGACGGCCTATGAAACCGTCGCGCGCGGAGACGCGTTGGCGATGATCTCCGGAGGCTCCGAAGCGACGATCTCGATGCTCGCGGTCGGGGGTTTCTGCTCGATGAAAGCCATGTCGACACGCAACGACGATCCGACGCGTGCCAGCCGGCCGTGGGACCGCGAACGCGATGGGTTCGTCCTCGGCGAAGGCGGCGGCGTGCTCGTCCTCGAGGAGCACGACCACGCGCGGCGCCGCGGTGCGCAAATCTTCGCGGAGATGCTCGGCGTGGGGGAGTCGGCGGATGCCTACAACCTCGTGGCTCCCGATCCCGAAAGCGGCGGCGTCGAGCTCGCGCTGCGCCGCGCGCTCGCGCACGCGGCCATCGAGCCTTCCGACGTGAATTACGTCAATGCGCACGGAACGTCGACGCCGCAGGGCGACGTTGCGGAGTCGCGAGCGATCGAACGCGTTCTGGGCACAAAGGTGGCGGTTAGCTCGAACAAGTCGATGTTCGGTCACACGCTTGGCGCGGCCGGAGCGATCGAAGGAGTCGCGACGGTCCTCACCGTCCTGCACGATCTGATTCCGCCGACCATCAACTACGAATTTCCGGACCCGGAGTGCCGGCTCGACTACGTGCCCAACGTGGCACGGCGCGCGAGCGTCGACATCGCACTCTCCAACTCGTTCGGCTTCGGCGGGCACAACAGCGTGCTCGTGTTCAAAAAGTATCGCGAGTAACGCATGGCGGGTGAGCAGCACCGCCGTCGCTTGCGGACGCTGATCAAGCTTGCCGGGATCGACGACCCGGCGCCGGCACGACTCGAGGCCGCGTTCGTGCACGAAAGCGCCGCACGCGAAGAAGGCGGTGCTTCAAACGAACGCATGGAGTTTCTCGGCGATGCGATTCTCGGTTTCGTCGTTTCCGAATGGCTGTACGAGCACTATGGGAGCGAGCCGGAAGGCGATCTTGCAAAGCGAAAAGCCGCGATCGTGGCCGACACCGCCATCGCCCACACCGCTCGGCAGTTGGATTTTTCCGGCTTGATTCGCGTCGGCGGGGGAGAACGTGCAAGCGGCGCTCCCCGCCGGACGTCCATTCTTGCGGATGCATTCGAGGCGTTCGTGGCCGCGCTCTATCTCGAGTACGGCCTCGAAACGGCGCGCCGCTTCGTGATTCGCGAGCACGTGGAACGATTGGATCACGCGGACCTTGCCAAGGCCGACGCGAAGACCTTACTTCAGGAATTCACTCAATTGCATTTTGCCTGCATGCCCGCGTACCGTGACGAAGGGGAAGGACCTGCTCACGAACGCCGCTTTACCTCGTACGTGACCGTCAACGGCGAGACGCTGGGATCGGGCACCGGGCATTCGAAGAAAAGCGCGCAACAGCGGGCCGCTGCACAAGCCTTGCTCGCGTTGCAGACGGGGAAAGCGTGAAACTCAAAAACATCAAGGTCTTCGGTTTCAAAACGTTCGCGGAACCGACGTCCATGGAATTCGACGAGGGTGTCAGCGCCATCGTCGGGCCCAACGGATCGGGCAAATCCAACTTGGTGGACGCTTTCCGCTGGGCGCTTGGCGAACAAAGTTCGCGAAGCTTGCGGTCGACCAAGATGGAAGACGTCATTTTTGCAGGCAACGACAAGCGCAAGCCCCTCGGCCTCGCGGAAGTTTCCGTTACGTTCGACAACGCCGACGGCCGGCTTCCCATCGAGTACAGTGAAGTTCAAATCACGCGGCGCGCATATCGCGCGGGCGAGATTGAATATTACATCAATCGCAATCACGTGCGCTTGCGCGACGTGATGGATCTGCTGATGGGCACCGGGCTCGGGCCGGGCAGCTATGCCATGGTGTCGCAGGGGCAGATCGATGCGATTCTTACCAGCAAGCCGCAAGACCGGCGCAGCTTGTTCGAAGAAACCGCGGGCATCAACAAATTTCTCGCGCGCAAGAACGAATCGTTGCGCCGTCTCGAGCAAACCGAGCAGAACGCCATCCGCATCAACGATTTGATCGAAGAGCTGGCGCGGCGGATTCCGGAGCTCGACACGCAAGTGCGCCGGGCAAAACGCTTTCGAAAAGTCAGCGCGCGCTTACGCGATCTCGAAATCCTTTCGTACCTTCGCGCGAGTGCGTCGCGTCGCGAAGAGCGCGAGCAGATTCGCAACGACCTTGGGAAAAACGAGGAGCAGCGCGCGACCGCCGCGACGCGCGTATCGACGCTGACGGCGGAATTGGCCGCAATGCGACATCGCGCATACGAACGTGAGCTGGCGCTCGAAGAGCAGCGGACGGAAATTGCAGCCCTTCGCACGGAGCTCGCGCACCTAGAAGCCGAACACGCGGCCGCGGTGGCGCGCCGGGAAGCGCTCGAGGGGCAGAGCAGCGTCACATCGGAGAACGCGGAGCGCGTCGCGCTGGAACGCGACGCGTTGCAGAACGCCATCCGCATCAACGATTTGATCGAAGAG
>JAFAIW010000059.1 GCA_019236495.1 Vulcanimicrobiota bacterium
TACGCTGTTTCGCCCTCCGCATGGGAGATACACTGAGGACACCGTGCGCATTGCGCAAGGTCTGGGCTACGACACGGTGTTATGGACGGACGATCCGGGCGACTGGCGCTCGGTGACGCCGGACGTACTGGCCGATCACGTCTTTCACTACGCAACCGCGCCGGAAATCGTACTTCTGCATAGTGGGAAAATGGCGACCATCCTCATGTTGCCATCCGTCATCGAGCGATTTCGGTCTGCCGGGTACGAATTCGTAACGATAAGCGGCCTCTTGGATCGCGTGCCGGTGGAAGCGCTGAATCGTCCGGAAAAGCACCCGGTGTAACCGTGCCGCGTCAAATCATCGACACCGAATCAAGCAGGCCCGCGTACGTCCGGCGCAACGTCCTGACCGCCGTTGTGGTGGCCACGATCCTCATCGTTGCGGTCGCACTTGCCGTCTTGCATCCGTGGCAGCACGCACGCAATCCGAACGTTCCGGCGGGCGGGGCGCCGCGGCAATCCGGGGGGACGAGCGGGCATTCGTAGCCAAACGTGCGGGCCGGCCCTTCACGGGGCACAGCTCAGGTAGGAGAAGGCATGCTGCGACGGTTTTCCTTAAAGGTCCTCATAGTGGTTGGAGCGGCGGCGCTGGCGTCGTGCAGCACCAATACCTCGAATATCAGCATCGGCCCGAACTTCCCGACGCTGTCGCTGTACGTCAGCAACGCCACACAAAACGCGATCTCGATCTATCCCGCCAATCCGACGTCCTCGTCGACGCCGGTCAACGAGATCGGGGGATCGAATACGTTGCTCAACGGTCCGCAATATGACACGTTCGACTCGATGGACCGCTTATACGTAACGAATTTCAACGCCGGGCTGCAGCTGGGATCGATTACGGTCTATCAAGCACAAGCCACCGGCAACGTCATTCCGCTCGGTGTCTTTACCGGGACCACGTCGGGGTTGGGCCATCCGCGCGGCATCGCCACCGACGGCTCCGGCGACCTCTTTGTTGCAAATGTCTCGGCGCCGCCGCAAAACATCAGCTCGATCGTACTCTTTGGAGCGAATACGTTCGGCAGTCCGGGAATTTCGATTGCGGGAAGCGCAACCGGCTTGAACGTTCCCGTCGGCATCAAGGTCGATTCGAACGGAAATATCGACGTGTCGAACAGTGGTAACGCAACGATTGAAACGTTCGGCAAAGGCGTAACGGGGAACGTCGCGCCCACCTCGACGATCGGCGGCCCGGCGACGACCCTTGCAACGCCCACCGGGCTCTCGCTGGACAGCAAGAACAACATTTACGTCGCGGATGCGTCGACCAATGCTATCGACATTTTTGCAGCCGGCGCCTCGGGGAACGTCGCACCGACGGCAGTGATTGCCGGCAGCAATACCAAGCTCAACGCACCGAGCGACGTCGAACTGGATTCTTCCGGCAACATCTACGTCGCGAGCAACAACACGATCTTGATCTTCCCGCCGTCGGCTTCCGGGAACGTTGCGCCGTCGCAAGCAATTCCGGCGCCATTTCCCGGAACGCTTATCGGCATTGCAATTGTGCCATAGCTGACGACGGGAACGGAGCGTTCCTCGCCCTGTTTGCGCGGCTCGCTCAGATCGTCGATGTCCCCGCGACCGTCGCGGAACGGCGCGACGCGATTGCATCCGCGCTGATAGATACGCATCGTTTCGACGACGTCGCGGTGCGCCTCTTCGACGGCGACGACTCTTCGGTGGGCACGTCTGAAGGTCTGATCGAGTTTCCGTTGACCGCGCACAGCGCGCTCATCGGCTCGATCGAGCTGAGGTCGGCACGTCCGCTCGACGCCGGCGAGCTCGAATCGATGCGGGCCTTTGCGGCGTTGGCGTCGCTGACCATCCATGCCGACGCCCTCGATCACGAGACCGCGACGGCGAGCCGCTCGCTGCGCGAAAGCAATGCTTTCAAAGACGACGTGCTGGCCATGCTCGGCCACGATTTTCGCGGTCCGCTCACAGTGATTTTGGGGTACTGCGAGCTCTTGGCGGAATCTGCGCCCGAGATCAAAGCCGAGATCGAGACGATTTTCACGCAAACGCAACGGTTGGTCCGCCTTTCCGAGGACGCGGTCGTGCTCGCACAAACTCAAGCTGGGGGTTTTTCGCTCGCGCGCGAACCTACCGATCTCGGCGAGTTCGTACGGGAAGCGGTCCGAGCGTTTGATCCATCCGAACGACGCATCACCGTGCGAAGCGGCGATGCACCCGTTTGGGCGCCGATCGACCGCGTTCGTTTTCGGCACGTGCTCGATAACGTCGTGCTCAATGCGCTCAAGTATTCCGACGGCGCCGTCGAGGTCGAGGTTCGCTCGACCGCAACGGAAGCTGCGGTTGCGGTAACGGATCGTGGGATCGGCATTCCCGAGGGCGACCTTCCCTCGGTCTTTACGCGCTTTGGTCGGGCCGGAAATGCCCGTCGAAAGGGGATTGCCGGCTCCGGCGTAGGTCTCTATGTGGCGAACAAGATCGTGCACGTGCACGGAGGACGCATCGAAGTCGTCTCACGTGAAGGCGAAGGGAGTACCTTCACCATTGTCATCCCGCTTGTCGAGGACGCCCATCCGACCTAGGTCGTTCAGGCGCTGCGGGCGCAACTCGACCGCCCGCCGAACGTTATAAGGGTCCATATGGCATTCTTGAAAGCCCTCTTTGACGGCAACGAGCGGGAGGTCGCTCGACTGCGCCGTACGGTCGAACGCGTCAACGCGCTCGAACCGCAAATTTCCGCATTGAGCGACGATGCACTCGCTGCAAAAACCGTCGAGTTTCGCACGCGGTTAGCCGATGGCCAACAACTGGATGAGATGTTGCCCGAAACCTTTGCCGTCGCTCGCGAAGCCGGAAAGCGCGTTCTCGGAATGCGACACTTCGACGTTCAGATCATGGGCGGCCAGGTGTTGCACGAAGGCAAAGTCGCGGAGATGAAAACCGGTGAGGGAAAGACGCTCGTCGCCACGCTCGCGGTTTACGCGAATGCCCTCTTAGGGCGCGGCGTTCACCTGGTCACGGTCAACGATTATCTCGCCCGCCGCGATGCCGAGTGGATGGGACCACTCTATCGGTTCTTGGGGCTGAAGGTAGGCGTGATCCAACACGGCCTGGACAGCGCGCAGCGCCGTGAAGCGTACAATTGCGACATCACCTACGTCACGAACAATGAAGTCGGATTCGACTATTTGCGCGACAACATGGCTTGGCAGCTCGAAGACATGGTGCAGCGCGAGCTCTTCTATGCAATCGTCGACGAAGTGGATTCGATCTTGATCGACGAGGCGCGCACGCCGTTGATCATCAGCGGGCAAGGCACCGAGGCGACGGAGCTGTACGAGAAATTCGCGCAAATAGTCCCCCGCTTGAAGAAAACCGAAGACTACACGGTCGATGAAAAGGCCCACGCCGTCCCGATCACCGAAGCCGGCGTCGCAAAGGTCGAAAAAATGCTCAACGTGAGCAATCTGTACGACCAGCGCAACCTCGAGCTCACGCACCAGCTCAACGCGGCGCTCAAGGCTTGGAATCTATTTCACAAAGATCAGCAGTACATCGTCAAGGATGGCGAGGTGATCATCGTCGATGAGTTCACCGGGCGCTTGATGTATGGACGCAGATATTCCGACGGGATTCACCAAGCGATCGAAGCCAAGGAGGGCATCAAGGTCCGCAGCGAGGACCAAACGCTGGCCACCATCACGTTCCAGAATTATTTCCGCCTTTATGAAAAGTTGGCGGGCATGACCGGTACCGCGAAAACGGAGGAGCGCGAATTTCGGGATATCTACGGACTCGACGTCGTGGTTATTCCGACGAATCGTCCCGTGAACCGGAAAGATCACTCGGACATCGTCTACAAGAGCGAAGACGCGAAGTTCAATGCGGTGATCGACGAAATCATCGAAGAGCATGAGAAGGGGCGCCCAGTGCTCGTCGGTACGCGTTCCATCGAGAAGTCGGAAAATCTCGCCGCCAAGTTGCGCCGTCGCGGCGTCGACTGCAATGTGCTGAACGCGAAGTATCACGAGCAGGAGGCCCAGATCATCAAAGACGCCGGCCTCCACGGTGCGGTTACGATCGCGACGAACATGGCGGGTCGCGGCGTCGACATCAAGCTCGGCGATGGCGTTCCGAACCTAGGTGGCTTGGCAATCATCGGCACCGAGCGTCACGAGTCCCGACGGATCGACAATCAGCTCCGCGGACGCGCCGGGCGTCAAGGCGATCCGGGCAGCACGCGCTTTTACGTTTCGCTGGAGGACGAGCTCATGCGACTCTTCGGCGGCGAGCGTATGACCAACATCATGAACCGCGCCGGGTTCACCGACGAGACACCGATCGAAGCTGCCATGGTGACCGCCTCGCTGGAACGCGCGCAGAAGAAGGTCGAGAATCACAATTACGAAGCGCGTAAGTACGTCCTCGAATACGACGATGTCATGAACAAGCAACGCGAGGTCATTTATGGCGACCGGCGCGCGATCTTGGAGGGCAAGTTCGATTCGCGCGAGTTCATGCTTCAGACACTCGCACAAAAAGTGGAAGATGCGGTCGACAACAACGCGCCGGAAAACATTCACCCCAGCGAATGGGATCTCGAAGAAATCCTGAGCGAATTGGAACTCATCTTTCCAGTGCGCCAAAAAATCGCCGTGACCGATCTCGAGAAGATGGATCGCGAAGAGATGAAGCGGCGCCTCGGCGCAGCGGCGGTCGAAGCCTACGAAGCAAAAGAGCGTGAGGTCACGCCGGAAATCATGCACGTCGTGGAATCGCGGTACCTGATGTTGCCCATCATCGATCGCTTGTGGGTCGATCATTTGCACATCATGGATACGCTCAAAACCGGCATCGGCTTACGCGGGTACGGTCAAAAAGACCCGCGCGTCGAGTATGAAAAAGAGGCGTACGAAATCTTCGAAGATTTGAAGAACAACATCGCCGACGAAGCGATCAAGGGCGTGTTCCACGTGCAGATCGAGTACGGTCCGCCCCCGGCCGAGCGGCCTCCCGAGAACCCCGCGGCGCCGGCGTTCGAAACGATCCCGAGCGGCATGCTGGTGCCGCAGGCGTCGCGCATCGAAACCTCCGACGCGGAGAAATTGCTCGGGCCGCTACCGAGCAAGCCCGCCGCCGCGACGCATACGAATCTCGGCGACGGCGAAGGCCCGAAACCGATTCGCCACGATCAGCCTAAAGTCGGTCGCAACGAACTCTGCCCGTGCGGCAGCGGCAAGAAATTCAAGAAGTGCCACGGAGTCACAGCCTAAGGCCCACTCCTCCGGGAGACGCCCGAAATTTCCCGTCCTGGGAAATTTCTACTCGCCTCGTTTTTGGAAGAACGAAGTTTTGAAGATCGCATCCTGCGATGTCCAAAAACCTCACACGCTCCCGGAGGAGTGGGCGCATAGGCTAACGTTGAGAAATTCCTCGTGTCACCCTGAGGCGCGAGCGCGCTAGCGCGAGCCTCGAAGGCACCGTTTGCGAAACGCCGCGCATCCGTAGCATTGCGTAATGGAAAGACCTCACACGCTGCCGGAGGAGTGGGCGCATAGGCTAACCCCGTTTGGGAAGAAGAGTGCCGATGAATCAACAGAAAACCGCGCTCTTGCGAATGGACAACGTCGGGATCGTTGTCGAAGACCTCAAGTCTGCAATTGCGTTCTTCGCCGAACTTGGCCTCGAGGTCGAAGGCGAGGCGACGGTCGAGGGACGTTGGGTCGACCGTGTCATCGGTCTGGACGGCGTCCGAAGCGACATCGTCATGCTGCGAACACCAGACGGACACGGCCGCCTCGAATTGAGCAAGTTTCAGACGCCGGCGGCAGTCGACACGCAAACAAATCTGCCGGTGAACGCGTTGGGCATACGCCGCATCATGTTCGCCGTCACGGACATCGATGACGTCGTTGGCCGCCTGACGAGTCACGGGGCCGAACTGATCGGCGAAATCGCGCAGTATGAGGACGTCTACCGGCTCTGCTACCTTCGCGGACCCGAGGGTATTATGATTGCGCTCGCCGAGGAGCTGACACCGCGTTTCAGTTCAAGCTAAAGAGCTTGCCTGGCGTACGGAGGCATTGAGTAGATCGGCGGCTGCGGGTAGGCGTTGCCGTTCACGAGGTCGCCACCGAGTTCGCAATTCTGCGCTTCCGTCGTGACGTCGACGCCGGGGCCGTTGACACGCAGCGTGGTTGTGAGATTCGCGCCCGATGCGTTCGTAGCGGAAATGGACAGCGACCCGTCGGGGTTGCGCGTCACGCTCTCCCCAGTGCCGACGGTGAGCGTTTGACCGGCCGAGATCGGGGTGGCAACTCCGTTTTGCAGAACCGTTGCGTTACCGCCGTTGTCGAGCGAGATTTTCGTGTTGCCGAAGTTCGTCGTGACGGTGGCGCTCGCGTTGTAGGTCACGCCGTTGGCGTTCGGCGGCGTCGTTGTCGTCGATATGCGGTACCCGCCGAAAAACGAGTGCGAATTGAGCAAATCGTTGTGACCGACCATGCTATCGAATCGTTGTTGATCGGTTTGACCGTTCGCTTCCGTGCCGGAAAACGAGAGATGGGGATCGCCGGTCGATGCGGCCGTCGCGTTTGAGAACGTATTCTCCGGCTGCGGGGTACCCGTCGATCCCGTCAACGCCTGCGTCAGCTGCTGGGCGAGCGCGAAGATCTGCTGAACGATTCCACTGATGCTGAAGCTTCCAAATCCGCCGAGCAGTGGCGAGCCGAATCCCGCACCCCATCCGCCGTTTGAAGCGACGATACTGTCGCCCGGTGGGAACGCGGTCGGGATCGTTTCGGACGGGAGAGGTGACTGCATTCCCCCGTTTTCGGGAAAATTCCAGGGCAGCGCGCTTTCGTAGGGGGCGTTGAGCTGATACATTCCGATCCTCCGTCGGGCGGTGTCACGCTTCACTCACGACGAACCATCCCGTTGGAAAGGGGCGACTCGCCTCCCGCAGAAAACGAGGCGCCGCCATGAGCGACACACAGTACACCGCCATCTCGCGCCTTTCCGAACGCCTCGACGCACTCAAGGAGCGTCTTTGACTACGCGGGCAAAGCTCGCACCGCGATCGAGCTAGATCAACGCTCGCGCACGGAAAACTTCTGGCAGGATCCCGATGCAGCGCAACGCGTGATGAAGCAGCTCGCCGACCTTCGAGCTGAAATCGAAGAAATCGACGGGATCGCGCGTTCGCTCGGAGAGGCTCGCGAGATGCTCGACCTCTTCGGCGACGACGCGGCCGCCTCGAAAGATGTCGACGCCAGCGTCGAACGAGCGCAAATTCGCCTCGATGGCCTCGAGATGGCCGCCACCTTCGATGGGGAATTCGACGATCACAATGCCATCGTGAGCGTCTATGCGGGCGCAGGGGGTGTCGACGCCGCCGATTGGACCCAGATGCTGGCGCGCATGTACGCCCGCTGGGCGGAAGGTAAGGGCTTCGCGCTACACGTCGCCGACGAGTCGCCCGCCGAGGAAGCGGGACTCAAGTCGATCACGTTTTTCGTCCGTGGGAAAAACGCGTACGGCATGTTGGAAAGCGAGCGGGGCGTGCACCGCCTGGTGCGAATCTCGCCGTTCGACGCCGCACATCGGCGTCACACGTCGTTTGCGATGGTCGACGTGATTCCGGAAATCGAAGCGGGCGAAGCGGTCGACGTCGAACTCCGGCCTGAAGACTTGCGCATCGAAACCTTCAAGTCCGGTGGCGCGGGCGGACAGTACGTGAACAAGACCGAATCCGCGATTCGCATCGTACACGTGCCAACCAACACCATCGTTGCATCGCAGCAGGAGCGCTCGCAAATGCAGAATCGCGAAGTAGCGATGAACATTTTGCGCGCCAAGTTGGTTCAGCGCGAGTCAGAGTTGCGTTCGCAAAAATTGACCGAGCTTCGAGGTGAGCGCAAAGCCAACGAATGGGGCTCGCAGATTCGCTCGTACGTTCTGAATCCATACAATCT
>JAFAIW010000178.1 GCA_019236495.1 Vulcanimicrobiota bacterium
GCGCGAGGCGCGATGCGCGCGCAAACGCCGTACGGCGACGGTGCGAGCGATGGCCGGATGTCCGAGCTCGCCGAAGACGCCACATTTGCCGAAGCGCTGTTGGCAGCAATGCACGCGCGTTTGACGGAAATCAAGGCGGCCACGAAGTGAGCGCGGGAGATCTGCTCTCGCTCGCATCCGCGGGGATGCAAGCACAACGTGCCGCGCTCGACGTTGCTGCACGCAACGTCGCAGCAGCCGAAGTTGCCGGTCCGCGCGGTTCGTACCCACGGCAGGTCCCGGAATTCCGGCTCGATACCGACGGCGCGGTACGATTCATCGGGGCACGGACATTGCGCGGATCGAGCGTCGACGCGCTCGCGGAGATGGTTTCCGTTTTGAATGCGTCACGAGCATACGAAGCCGACGCAACCGTGTTCGATACCGGAAAGCGCCTCTTGGAGCGCACGATCGACGTGGAGCGGCTATGAGAGTCGAGCCGCTGGTGCCGGATGTTCCCATGCCGGCGCGTACGCGTTCGCAACCAGAAGCATTCGGCCGAGCCGTCGACGAGCTGGAACGCGTGTTTCTTTCGGCGAGCGATGCGGAAAGTGCGTTTGCTGCCGGAAGCGGGCATCTTGCGGAGGCGGTTTTCGAACGTTCGCAGGCGGACGTAGCGCTGGCGGTTGCCACCGCCGGCGCGAGTCGCGGAGTTCAAACACTTCAAGCAATTTTCAACATGCAGGTGTGATCCGTGACCGTCGCGCGCGATCTTTTCGCGCTCGTCGCGGCCTGGCCGAAGGCCGCACGCGTGGCCCTTGTGGCTGCCGGCATCGTGCTTACAATTGCCGCGATTGCCGTTCCGTTCGGACGTCCTACGTCCGTCCCGCTCTTCGCGAACCCGTTGCAGACCGATCAGGTGAGCGAAGTCGAAGAACAGCTTGCGGCATGGCACGTCGCTTTTGTTCCTCAAAGCGACAACGTCTACGTCGACCGTCGCCAGCGCAGCACGCTGTTGTTGCGCCTGTCGCTCGTGGGCGTGCCTCACGAACACGTCGAGAGTTCGCAACAAACCCTTCAAAAAATCGGAACTTTGACGCCCCAAAGCGTCGTCGACGCCGAAACGCAGCGAGGCGTCGAGGGCGACGTCGAATTGGCGCTGCGCGGAATGGCGGGGATCGACGAAGCTTCCGTCATCGTTGCGGCCGCGCGACCGGCATTGTACGCCGACGAAAACTCGCGCGAAGCCACGGCTGCCGTCCGGTTGCGTTTGCAGGCCGGCGCTCGACTCTCGCGAGACGCTATCGCCGGAATCAGAAAGTTCGTAGCAGCGGCCGTTTCTGGGCTGAATCCCGAGCGTATTACCATCGTCGACGATCGCGGTGTCGCCCTCGACGAGGGCGCGGCACAAACCGATGATGCGGAGATCGAGGGTTCGCTGCAATCCGCCCTGGACGCTGCGCTGGGCGCCGGCGCCGCGCTCGTTCGGGTGCGTATCGAATACGATCCGCGCCACGACACCGTGCACGACGTCAAGCGCACGGCTATCGGCGGCCCTCCGATTTCCGCCGAACATCTCGACGAGCGCTTCGTTTCGCACGACACGCGATATGCGAAGGCCTCGCACTCCGACGAGCGCGGGACGGAGTTGCACGACGTACAAAGCGATATTTCCGCTCCGCGCGTTGCGCGAATCTCGGTCGCCATTGCCGTCGCACCGCAATTCGCCCCGCAATCTCCCGAGATCCGAAACCTTGCCATCGCAGCCGCAGGCCTGAACCTTCAGCGCGGGGACGCGATCACCGTGCAGGCATTCCCGTTTCAACGCACCCTTCGCGAAAAGAAAGATGCTTGGTGGCTGGCGTACGGTGCGCTCGTCACGTTCGCACCAAAAATAATCGTGGCCCTGGCGGTGCTCGTTGCCGCCCGCTGGGCCGGGCCGCCGCTGGCGGAAGGCTGCGCCGCCCTCGGCCGGCGCGCGCGAATCGCGCACGCACGCAGCGCGCTCGAAGACGTTCCGGCGCGACAAGTGCACGGTGTGTTGGCCGGCGAGCCGCCCCACGCCGCTGCGGCGATCATCAGCGCGTTGCCCGCGGCGACCGCGGCCGCGGTTCTCGACCTTTTCCCGCCGGAAGAACGGACGGCGATCGTCCGGCGTATGTCGCGCACTCGCTCGGCATTGATTCCGGACTATGAGGCGTTATTGGCGGATGGATGAATTTATGACCTTCGCGGAAATATTTGCGCCGGCAAGACTTTCCGAATCGCCTACGGCCGTTCCGGAACCGGAACGGCCGCCGTGTCCCTGCGCGGCGACGCTTGCGGAATTGCGACGGATGCGGGCGTCGATGTCCGAAGCGCTCGAACGCGCCGTCACCGCCTTGTTGACCGACATCGCCGCGTCGGTGTTGGCGCGCGAACTGCGACTCGCCCCGGCGGACGTCCGATGCATCGTGTCGCAATTGCTCGAGCAGTTTTCAATGGAAGAACCCGCCTGTGTGCGGGTTTGCCCCACGGACGCGCCGCTTCTCGAAGGCTTCGCACTTCCGGTGCGTGTGGATGCTTCGTTGCGGCACGGTGACGCCGTTCTCGAAGTGCGCAACGGCAGCATCGAGAGTTTGCTCGGGATGCGTTTGGCATCCGCTTTATCCGCGAGCGTCGATCCATGAGCTTTCGATTACGTGGACGCGTTGCGGCCGTGTGCGGCCGCCGCATCCGGCTTCGCATTCCGGCGGCGATCGTCGGCGATAGCGCGCTGGTGGGCGGAGAGGGCGCGCACGTTTTGGGAGCGATCGAACGCGTCGAACGCGACGGCGCAACGTTGAGCGCGCACGGTGACGCGACCGGGATCGCGTGCGGTGATTTCGCGACGATCGAACGCCCCGCGCCGCGCGCGTCGCTCGGCTTGGCGGCGCTGGGCCGCACGCTCGATGCACGTGGCCGCGCCGGCGACGGTGGTCCACCGGTCGACGGATTGCCGTTGCGCGCGAAGGGCGCGAGCATGGAGCGAGTTGCGGTGAGCGAACCTCTGTGGACCGGGATTCGCGCGATCGACGGGCTGCTCTCGATCGGGCGCGGAGCTCGATTCGGCATCTACGGTGCACCCGGCGCGGGCAAGTCGACGCTGTTGTCGCTGATCGCAAAAGCCGTCAGCGCGGATGCCGTCGTGATGGCGCTCGTCGGAGAGCGGCATCGCGAGGCAACAGAATGGCGCGCGCGCGTAGATGCACGCACTTCGCTCGTGGTGGCAACGTGCGATCGGCCGCCGGACGAACGCGTCGCTGCGGCAAAGCTCGCCCTGGCGCAAGCGCGGTCGCTTTGCGAACGGGGTCTCGACGTCGTGGTGTTGCTGGACAGCCTTGCGCGCTTCGCGAGCGCACTGCGCGACGTCGCCGTCGCAGCGGAAGAACCGATCGGACGCGGCGGGTATCCGCCGTCGGTGTTCGCCGGCTTGGCGCGGCTGCTCGAATCCGCAGGACCGTGCCGGTCCGGTTCCGTGAGTTTGATTGCCACGGTTTTAAGCGAAGGACCGGACGAGCTCGATCCGGTCTGCACGGGTACGCGGGCATTACTCGACGGTCATCTCGTTCTTTCGAGCGCGATCGCGGCCGCCGGGAGATTTCCCGCGATCGATCTGCTTGCGAGCTCCAGCCGGACGATGCAGCACGTCGCGTCCCGCGAACATGCGAGCGCCGCACGCATCGTGCGACGACGATGCGCCGCCATAACGTCGACCGCCGAACTTCGGGGGCTCGGGATCGCCGATAACGATCCATACGCAACCGCCGATGAAGCTCGGCTTGAGGCGTTCCTTCGTCAGGAGGGGGAGGCAAACGACCCGGAGCGCACGCTGGAAGAACTTCACCGGTTGGCCGATATCCTAGGAGAACGTTCATGGACATCACCAGCGACATAGCCGCCGTTCAGGCGCGCATTGCGGAAATTACCGGAGCCTCGGCGCCGCCGCCGGTTCCGCTCGCCGTGCCGGATTCGGAAAGCGGGGCCGGCAGCGGGGCGAGTTTTTCGCAAATGGTCAAGCAGGCGCTGGGAAGTCCTGCGAGCGGCGGGGGCGCCCCCGTGCCGTCCGCTCAGATCGAGAGCCTCGTCGGGGCGAACGCCGCGGCCTGGCAGGTCGATCCGGCGCTCGTGAAGGCGATCATTGCCAATGAGTCGGGTTTCGATCCCAATGCGACGTCGTCGACGGGCGCGCAGGGCTTGATGCAGCTCGAACCCGGCACCGCGACGGATCTCGGCATCGATAACGCCTACGATCCGGTGCAAAATATTTGGGGCGGTACGCGTTACATTCGAGGGCTGCTGGATCGTTTTCACGGAGACATGCAAAAGGCCGTCGCGGCGTACAATGCCGGGCCGGCCGCCGTCGAGCAATACGGTGGTGTGCCTCCTTATGCCGAAACGCAAAACTACGTCAACAACGTGCTCGCCAGCTACCAGAAGTACAAGCAGCAGCCGTAGCCTAACGTTCGCTCACGTCGCTACTGCAACGATGCTTGCATGGGCGGCGCTGCCGGCGTTCGCGGCTGAGGAAGCATCGCTGCCCACCGTCGCGCACGTCTTGCAGGCCTATCATTCGGCGGTCGCGCCGACCGGCGCGCTCGCTCCCGACGTGCTGGAAGAATCGGGAACGCTCTCGGGCGCGGCATTGCAGGGCAACTTTCACTCGTGGCATTCCGGAGAATACGACCGCTTCGATCAGTCACTGGGCGTGCGTATGGAGCGCACCTTAAAGATCGGCGACCACCATTACGAGGAAAACAGCAGCGGCGACGTCCATGAAGTCAAAGGGTATTTGCTGCGACGCGCGCGCACGCAAGATTTCATCGGGTCGAGCGACCTTTGGGACCAGCCCCAGTATTCGAAGCTGATCGGCCGTCACTCGCTCGAAGACGGCCGCGACGTCTACGAAATCGACGTGATGCCTCCCGGGGGCGAAACGGAAACGATTTTCGTCGACGCGCATTCGTCGCTCATCGATCGTCTCCAATATGTCGACGGCGACGGCCTGTTGACGGCGGATTTCTCCGAATATGCACCGGTCAAAGGTTACTTATTTCCAATGAAGAGCCTGGAATCCGACGGCGATCATGCGTTCGACATCACGCAGATCGTCGATTCCGTGCATGCGGGCGGAACGATTCCGGCCTCCGTCTTTGCACCATTTGCAGGCTCGGTCATTCAAAGCGACGGGCCGGTAACCGTCCCAATCGAAGTGCGCGATGGAAACGTTTTTACCGACGTCGTGATTCACGACCATCACTTTCGGTTTCTCGTGGATAGCGGTGCGCAAGGAGTCGTGCTCAACCGGCGGATCATCGCATCGCTCGGAATCGTTCCGCAAGGAGCGCTCGAAGCGCGCGGCGCCAAACGTACCGGGGGCCTGGGGGTCGCGCAGCTCGACGTGGTGCACCTCGGTGCCGCAACGTTGCCGGTGCGGGTCGTCAGCGTGCTCGACCTCGACTCCTCCACGCACGGGGCGCTGGACGTCGACGGAATCCTGGGCTATCCGCTGTTTGCCGCAGCCAGCGTTCGCATCGACTATGGCGGCAAAACGATGACGCTCGCCGCGCCGGGCGGTTTGAAGCCCGACGGAATCAAGCTCGATGTCGACGTGGATCGTGAACTTCCGGAAATTCAAGCGACCGTCAACGGCGTGAACGGAACGTTTCTCGTCGATACGGGAAATGCCAACGAGCTGCTCGTCTATCGCCGTTTCGTCGAAGCGCATGCGGGCCTCGTTCCGTTTGGTGCGGCCGGCACGAGCAATTTCGGCGTCGGCGGTTCGACGATATCGTATCCAACGACCATCGACGAGCTCGACGTGGGGCCGTTCCGGCTGTTCCATCGCAATACCACCGTCATCATGAGCGACTCCGGGGCGTTTGCGGACCGGTACGACGCCGGCGACATCGGCTCTCCCGTCTTGTCGAATTTCATCGTGACGTTCGACGACGCGAATCGCGCGCTCTACCTTCGCGCCGCCCCAACGTTCGACGACGGACGCGACCGGCGCGTCTTCACGTAGCGGCAACAGACGGTAAATCGCCGCGTCATGGGAGCGCGCTATGCTGCGCGCATGAACTTGACGCATCTCTCCGTGCTCAGCGCGCCGCTTCCGAACTGCGACAGGCGGGCGCTCTCGCAAGCGTGGTATTCCGCCTTGCACGCGCACCGAAATGACGAAGTCGCATTGGCGCGAACGCGGACGGCGACGTCGCCCTCTCGTTTGCGCCGATCCCCCGCAGCGGGGTCTGAAAAGACGGGTGCGGGCCGTGCGGTGCGCGCCTGCGGCACTCGATCTTCCGCGCGCGGGGCAGCGGAAAGACTACCGGAACGCCGGGCGGCGCGGTCCGCGCTGGCGCGAAGAATCGTGCAGCGCTTTTTGCGGGCGCAGGCTCCGCTGAAGAGCGCGGCTTTTACGCTGGGCGAAGGCGGCCGGGTGCGCGTGATGCTTCGCGGCGGAGAAAGCTGTTGGCGGATCGTTGCGATCTGCCCGGCAGCGTCGGCCGCCGCCGTGAAAACGGCGCTGGCACAAGCCCGATTCGAGCTCGCCGCACGCGGTATCGCGCTAGCGACTTGCGTGAAAGCGCTGCCTCGATGATGATTTCGAACGACACGGCCCGCGCCTTCGAACAAATCGCCCAACGTCAGCGCGACCTACAGGCTGCGTTTTCGTCCGGCGGTTTTGCGGTGCACGGCGACGTTGCACGCGAACCATCGGTGCGCGTCGCACTCGACCCGCTCAGCGTTGCCGCACCGGCCAATGCCTATTTCGTTACGGAGGACGGACGCGTCCGGACGTTCTCGCGTAACGGCGATTTTCGAATTGAATCGGGCCGGCTCGTCGACGGAAGCGGCCGGTCGGTGCTTGGTCTGCGTCACGACGGTGCATCGTTCGCTCCTTTGGAGGTAGAACCGGTCGACGTCGCTCTCGGACGGGCGCAAGACGCGCGCATAGGTTCCGATGGGACGCTCTCGTATGCTTGGCGCGTCATCGATCCTCGCAGCGGAAACGTCGAGATGCAACGCGTCGCGGTCGGTCGGATCGCGCTCGCGAGGTTCCCCGCAGGCACGAAATTGGCGCCTGCAGATGCGACCCACGGCGTTGCGGATGCGGCTCTTGCGCACTACGGCGTGCCGCAAGACGGCAACTTCGGTCCGCTCGCTGCATTTCGCAGGGAAGACAGTCGAGTCGACGTCGATGCCGGACTCGAGCGTTTGGAGGAAGCATACCTTGCTTTCGATGCCTTACGTGCCGCGCATCAAGCTCAAGGAACGACACAGAAAGCCGCGATGGACCTCGTGAAGTGATTCGCTATCTGACCGCGCCGGTCAAAACCGGTGAACGCGTCCGTCACGTCGTGTTTCAGCCACGTTCGCATCTTCCCGTGTCGGCAGCGTCGCTCGTCGCAAATGCCGTGCGAGAGGCACTCGCAGTCGCGTTGCGTGCGACTGTGGACGTGCGCGTCAGCGAGCCGGTCGTACCGGAAGAATCCGCGTGGCCGGTATTACTCGAGCGCGCCGCACTTTTTCGCGTTCGAGGTGCGATCGCGGATGCGATCATCGTGGTGCGTCCCGGAGATGCGCTACGATTCATCACCGCGGCCTTCGCCGAAGGTTCGCTTGCCGAACGTCCGCTTTCGGCGATCGAAGAACGCGTGCTCGCCCGAGCGGCGCAGACTTTGGCGCCCGCTCTCGCGCCGATTTGCGGCGCAGCTTTAGAAAAAGTGGAACGTATCGCGGCGGGCGATCGGTGGGCGTCGTATTTCGAAATCGTGTTTGCGCCGCCGCTCCGAGCGCGTTTAGGTGTCGCACTGACCCGCGAGCCGCAGTTCTCCGCCGGTGATGCGAGGGTGAGGCCCTACGACGTGCTCGGCATTCCGGTCGAGTTGTCGGCCGAGCTTGCTGCCTGGCAGGCCGACGCGCGGAGCCTGCTCGCCCTTCGGGCGGGCGTTACGCTCGATACGGGAACAAAGGTGGCCGCTCGGGGCGCGCTTAAAGTGGCCGAAACGACCGTCGCGCGGGGGCATTTTGGAACGTTCCGCGGGCGTTTCGCATTCCTCGTCGATGAACGAGTCGCGTAAGGGGACCAAGATGGCACAGCAACAAGCGCAGACGAAGAACGGTGCCGTGGATTCGCAAAACCTCGACCTCCTCATGAACGTGCCGCTGCGTGTCACCGCGGAGCTCGGCACGTGCCGCATGCTGGTGCAAGACATTCTGAAGTTGGGAACGGGTTCGGTCGTCGAACTCGACCGGCTCGCCGGAGGGCCCGTCGATCTCCTCGTAAACAGCAAGTTGGTCGCGCGTGGGGAAGTGGTGGCGATCGACGACAATTTCGGCGTGCGCGTCACCGAGCTGATCCAAAAGCCGACATAACGGCGACACGGCGCGGCAACGCCCGCACCGTAAGATTGCGCAATGGACTCGCTGCTCACCGTAGCAAGCCATGCGCGCGCAACACTTCCGCTCGACGTCCTCATCGCTTTGACGGCGCTTGCCATAGCGCCGTTTCTATTCGTTATGACGACGTCGTTCGTCCGCATCGTAGTGGTGCTTTCGTTGGTGCGATCGGCGATTGGAGCCGCAGCCTTGCCGCCGAATACCGTGCTCACCGGAATGGCTTTCGTCATCACGTTGGTGGTCATGCTGCCGACGTGGACTGCGATCGATCGAAGCGCGCTGCAGCCGTACGCTCGCGGGAAGCTTTCAACCGCTCAGGCCCTCGAACGCGCCGCCGTGCCGCTCCGCTCGTTCATGCTGCGTCAAACGCGTACGCGCGACCTCGAGTTGTTTGCGCGCATCGCGCATCGCCCGCTCGCGGCAACCACGGAAGCGCCACTCTTCGTTGTCCTACCCGCATTCGTGGTCGGCGAATTGCGCGCCGCCTTCGCAATCGGCTTGTCGCTGTATTTGCCGTTCGTCGCGATCGATCTCGCCGTCGCGTCGATTCTGATGGGCCTGGGAATGTTCATGTTGAGTCCGCCGGTCGTCTCGCTGCCGGCGAAGCTGCTGCTCTTCGTGATGGTCGACGGGTGGGCGCTCGTATGCGGAGGCGTGGTGTCGAGTTTCCGCTAAGAAGCCGATGATGCGCATCAGTGAGAAGCTCCTCACGCAGCGGCCTTTCTTTTCCTTCGAATTCTTCCCGCCGAAGAACGACGAAGGCGAATTGGCTCTTTTCGAAGCGATCGGTACGCTCCGGTCGCTACGACCGGCGTTTGTCTCGGTGACGTACGGAGCCGGCGGATCGACCCGCGCGCGCACCGTCGAAATCGTCAAGCGCATCCAGAGCGAGTTTGGAATCACCGCCATGGCGCACGTGACCTGCGTGGGACATACGCGTCACGATTTGCGCGAACTCTTTTACGATCTCCAAGAGGCCGGCATCGAAAACGTTCTTCCGCTGCGGGGCGACCCACCGCGCGGAGAGACGCGCTTCGTTGCGCCTGCCAGCGGCTTCGCGCACGCCTCCGAATTGACCGCAATGCTTCGTCGTGAGTTCGATTTTTGTCTGGGCGGCGCGTGCTATCCCGAGAAGCATCCCGAAGCCCCCGACGCCGCCGTCGATTTGCAGCATTTGCGCGAGAAGGTGGCCGCCGGCGCCGAATTTCTCATCACCCAGCTTTTTTTCGACAACGAGCGCTATTTTGAATTCGTGGAACGCGCGCGCGATGCGGGAATTTCGGTCCCGATCGTTCCCGGCGTCATGCCGATTACGAGCTTCGATCAGGTACGGCGCTTCACCGCGTTATGTGGAGCGACGATCCCACCCAAACTCTTCGCGGAGCTCGAGGCGCGTGCCGACGAACCGAAGGCGGTCGAGGATCTTGGGGTTGCCTACGCGACGCTGCAATGTACCGACTTGCTCAAGCGCGGCGCTCCAGGCATCCACTTTTACACGATCAATCGTTCGCCGGCGACGCGTGCCGTCGTGTCGGCGTTGCATGCGGCGACGGCCTGGCAACCCACTCCGCGGTCCGCCGCTCCGTTTCTCGCATAAACCGCGCTAACGCCCCGGCAACGATTTAGCAAACCGTACCGGCGACGATACGCCGATGGAAACGTTTGACGGGCTCTTGCGTCATGCGCTCGTCACGACGGCAATCCTTTGCGTTCCTCTGCTGGGCGTGACGGGTGGGATCGGCTTGGCCGTCGCGCTTGCGCAGGCGGTGACGCAGGTGCAAGAACAGACGCTCTCGCTCCTGCCGAAATTGTTGGCAGCCGGCTTCATCGTTGCGACCTTCGGCGCGTTCGGAATGCAGCTTTGCGCGGAGCTTTTTGAAGACGCCCTTCGCAACATTCCCGGTCTCGTAGGAGGATGATCGATGCGACGTTTGCGCTCGTGTTTGCACGATGCGCGGCATTCGTTTCGCGCGCTCCGGGTTTTTCGCATCCGAGTGTGCCGCGCGTTGTCCGGGCGGGCTTTGCGCTGGTGCTTTCAATCGGCATCGTCCCGGGCGTCCCGAGGGTGCGGTGGGATTCCAGCGTGCACCTTGCAGTGGCGTTTTGCGGCGAGCTCTTCGTTGGCGCCGCCACCGGAATGGCGGCGTCGCTCTTGTACGACGGTGCCTATGCCGGCGGTCGGACCATCGACGACTATGTCGGCATTCGCGGCAGCGTTCCCTCGGCGCAGGTCTTTGCGGCGAGCGGCTTCGGTCGCATTTGGTCGATGGCGTTTCTCGGCGGTTTCTTCTTGCTCGACGGCTATCGAATCGTCGTTCGAACTCTCGCGGACGGATTCGCGCGCGTGCCGCCCGGCGCGTTCTTGGATCGCGCACAATTGGAGCATCTCGCCGTCGCGATGCCGGTGGTGCTGGTGCAATCGGCCTTGCTCGTGGCGGGACCGGCCATTGGGATGGTGTTCCTCGCGCAGATCGCACTAGCGACGCTCTCCCGCATCGTTCCGCGGCTCGCAACGTTCACGCTGTCGTTTCCGCTCGCGTTCGGAGTGGCGCTGCTTGTGACGGTGATTGCGGTGCCGCAACTCCTTCGCGTTGCCGCGATACCTTGGATTCCCCCGCCGTTCGGCCCGTTCGGTGAGTGAGGCGAGCGATCGCAGTTTCGATCCGACTCCTAGCCGTCTCGCACGAGCGCGCCGCGAAGGCGACGTCGCGCTGTCCGCCGACCTTTCGAGCGCGGCGGGCTTCACCGCCGCCGCGTGCGCGGCCGCCGTCTGCGTTCCCCAGCTCGCGCGGGTTACCGCCGGGATCGTCTTCGTCGCCGTTCACGGCGACGTTCCGGAGGAACTGTGGGGCGAGCTTGCTCGGTGGACGCTCGCCGTTCCGGCCGCGGCGCTGCTGGCATCGGTTGCCGTCGCGGCTGCGCAAATGGGAGGCTTGCAACCGCGCGCGCTGAGTTTTTCGTGGAAGCGTCTCGATCCGGTCGACGGCGCGCGACGGATGTTCTCGCGTGAATCGCTCGCCGCGCTGCTACGTTCGATGTGCGCGCTCGTCGCCGCGACGGCCATTGTCGCCGGCATCGCTCGCACGCGACTCACCATCGGCGCAAGCGTGGCAGGGGCGGCCGCCGCGACGTGGCGCGCTGCGCTCGTCGTAGCGATCGCGATCGGCCTCGTCGGAATGATTTTCGGCGGTCTCGACCTCGCCATTGCGTTGCGTCGCCGATTCCACCGCTTACGAATGAGCTTGCATGAGATGCGCCGCGATCACAAGGAGAACGAAGGCGATCCGCTCGTTCGCGAACGCAGGCGCGGACTTCATCGTGCGATCTTGAAGGGCGCGCTTCGACGCGTTCGTGACGCCGCATTCGTCCTTGCGAACCCAACGCACGTTGCGCTTGCGTTCGAGTACGCGCCGCCTGACGTGCCCGTTCCGAGAGTGCTCGTACGCGCCGCCGGCGAGCTGGCGCTGCGCGTGCGCGAGTACGCGATCGAACTTGGAATTCCGGTCGTTGAAAACGTCACGTTATCGCGCCGGTTGTACGCGGTCGTCGATTCGGGCGACCTGATCCCACCGTCGGAATACGTGGCGGTCGCCGAGGTCGTCGCGGCGTTGCTGCGCAGCGGGGTGCTCGTTCGATGAAAAGTTCCTCGACGATCTTCGGCGGCATCATGCTGTCGATCGTGCTCATTTTGATCTTGCCGGTGCCGCCTTGGTTGCTCGATACCTTGCTCGGCGCGAACATGGTGGGCTGCGCGCTCGCACTGCTCATGAGCGTAACCGTCGAAGATCCGCTCGAGTTTTCCGCCTTTGCTCCGGCGCTGTTGGTGGCAACGCTCTTTCGATTGTCGCTCGACGTCTCGGCGACGCGACTGATTTTGACCCAGGGTGAAATTTCCGGAGCCGTCGGGGCGATCATTCCGGCATTCGGCGCGTTCGTCGTGCGCGGCAACCTCGTCGTCGGCCTAATCGTCTTTGCGATTCTGATCACGATTCAATTCATCGTGATCGCCCAGGGTTCGCAGCGAGTCGCCGAGGTGGCGGCCCGTTTCACTCTCGACGCGATGCCCGGGAAGCAAATGGCCATCGATGCCGACGTTCACGCCGGATTGCTCGACTCCGACGCGGCGCGTCGCGGCCGCGCCTTGGTACAAAAGGAAGCGGATTTTTACGGCGCCATGGATGGCGCCGGCAAGTTCGTCAAAGGAGACGCGGTAGCGTCGCTCGTGATCGTGGGCTTGAATTTGCTGGGCGGGATCACCGTTGGTGTCGTTTACCACCATATGGCGCCGCTCGATGCGATCGATACATACGCGCTTCTTTCGATCGGCAACGCTTTGGTGACGACGTTGCCCGCGTTCTTGATGTCGATCGCCATGGGCATGATGGTGACGCGAGTCGCCACCGAAGGTTCGCTGGGCTCCGACATCGCCGTGCAATTGTTTTCCCGGCCGGACGTTCTCGCCGGCGGATCGGCTCTCTGCTTCGTGCTGGCCTTCGTTCCGGCACTTCCTGCCCCGCTTTTCGTGTTTTTGGGAATCTGCGCGACGTGCGCTAGCGCAAATGCCCGAAAACGTCAACGCGACGCGGCGGCCGCCGAGCGCGCGAACGCGGACGCGCACCGGCGTACCGCAATCCGCCGGCCCGAAATGGCGTTGGGTCTCGTCGGCGTGGACGCGGTTTGTATCGAGGTCGGCTCCGACCTTCTTGCTCTGCTCGCGCCACCTCTCGCAGAGCAACTGCTCGATCGAATCGGTGAGGTGCGCCGCGCGCTGGCAGGGGAAATTGGGATCGTCTTGCCGGGCGTGCGCTTGCGCGACGACGTCACACGCGATCCCGACTCGTACGCCATTCGAATCCGCGACGCACTCGCTGGAACGGGCACGCTCGAACTCGCGCGCGTTCTTGCGGTTGCGGGTGAACAGGTTCTCGAGATTTTTGCCGGGGCGCCGGTTCGCGAGCCGGTGTACGGCTTGCCTGCGCGTTGGATCGCGTCCGCAGAAGTGTCTCGGGCCGTCGAGGCCGGCGCGCTCGTTTTCGATCCGATCTCAATCATTGGTTCGCATCTTGCCGAAGCGGCTCGGACGCACGCCGCGGCACTCCTCGGGCGTCAAGAATTGCAAACGCTCATCGAGCACCTGCGCGCCGTTGCACCAGCCGTCGTGAAAGAGGTCGGCACCGAGGCTCTGCCGTTGCCGCTGCTTCACCGGGCTTTCACGTTGTTGTTGCGCGAACGTGCGTGGCCGCGCGATCCGGCGGCAGCGATCGAAGCGATCGTGGACGCGGCCGCCCATACCCGCGACCCCCGCGACTTGGCAGAGGCGGCCCGGCGGAGCATCGTGCCGGCGCTCTTGCGCCGGCGCGGCCGCCTCGTCCTCACGCCGCTCTTGCTCGCTCCGGAGCTCGACGCAGGCTTTCCCGAAGCGGCCCCCGATCTGCTGGCGCGGTTTCGGGCGCGGGTCGAGCGGTACCGGCTCGAGGCTCCACGCCGCGGCGCGGCGCTCATCTGCACGGCCGCGACGCGGCCGCTCGCGGCGGATCTCCTGCTGCGCTGGGGAATCGCCCTGGACGTTTTCTCGTACGCCGAGCTTCCTTCGGAAGTAGAGCTGCAGGCCGTCGACGTATTCACCGCTGACCCCGTACCCGTCGTTTGACGCGTCCAGGGCGGCCTGATACAATTCCGGAGTTTTCACGAGTCGGGCCTCCTGCGAGGGGCCCATTTCACTGTTCGGGACCAAAACATGACCTGGAATAGAGCCAAGAATCCCATCAAGGCGCTCGTCGTCCTCGGCGTCGTGGCGCTATGCTTGTACGCCATCATCCCGCTCCAGAAGAGCATCCACCTCGGCCTCGATTTGCAGGGCGGCGTGCGCGTGCTCTTGCAGCTCGAGCCCAATGCGCAAGTTCCGCAAATCACTTCGCAAGTGCAAGCGCAGGTCGAGCAGGTCATTCAGAACCGCATCAATGGCCTGGGCGTCACCGAGCCGATCATCACGCGCGTCGGCAGCACCCGCCTCTTGATCGAGCTGCCGAACGTCAAAAATCCCGACGAAGCCACGCGCGCCCTCAAAGAAGTCGCGCAGCTGGAGTTCAAGATCGTTCCACCGGCGGTGAACGCGAAGGCCATCGGCAATCCGAAATACGCCAACGACCCGAACGGCGCATACAAAGATTCCGGCCCCACCGTGTACAGCGGCGCGGAGCTGAAGAGCGCCGCCCCGGGATTCGGCCAGGGCAACAATCCGATCATTCTCTTTTATACGAAGGATCCGCAGAAGTTCGGGAAGCTGACGCGGCAGCACTTGAACGAGCTGCTCGGAATCTTCCTCGATAAGAAATACGTCGAAGCGGCGAACATTGAATCGCCGATCTACGATAGCGGCGAAATTCGCGGCGCCTTCACCCAAGAGCGCACGATCGAGATCGCCAACGACTTAAACGCCGGCGCACTCCCGGTTGCGGTCACCATCATCGAGAACGACACGATCGGTCCGACGCTCGGCGCGATCGACCTGCAGAAGTCGCTCTACGCCTCGATGCTGGGTCTCGGCCTGGTGCTGCTCTTCATGATCGCCTACTATCGCTTGCCGGGATTCTTGGCCGACGTCGCGCTGATCATCTACGTGCTCATGATGCTCGGACTGTTGGCGGCCGCCAAAGCCACGCTGACGTTGCCGGGCATCGCGGGCTTCGTGCTCTCCATCGGTATGGCCGTCGACGCGAACGTGCTGATCTTCGAGCGCTTGAAAGAAGAGCTGTGGGCCGGAAAATCGCTGCGCGCCGCGGTGCGCACCGGATTCTCGCGCGCCTTCAGCGCGGTGTTCGACAGCCACTTCACCACGATCGTCGGTGCGGGCGTGCTGTTCATGCTGGGAACCGGTACGGTCAAAGGTTTTGCATATACGCTGTTTTGGGGAACCGTTTTCTCGTTGATCACGGCCGTCTTCATCACGCGGTTCTTCATGGATTTGGTGGTCGAGAACGACCTCGTCACGTCGCCTGCGGCTTACGGCGTTGCGCCGAAAGACGTGGGCATCTTTGCGAAGGCGGGGGCGTAGCGATGTTTTTTCGGCGGCTGAATTGGAACATCGTCGGCTGGTTCCGAACGGTCTCGTACATCTCGTATCTGGTGATCGGCGCCGGCTTGGCGACGATGCTCTATCATTCGTTCACCGCGCCCGGCGGCGGCTTTCAGCCCTCGCATGCGCTGCAGCTCGGTCTTTCGTTTACCGGCGGCACGGATATCGACGTGCGCTTCAAACAACCCGTCGGCGAGGATCGCGTCAAAGCGGCGTTCGCCGGTTTAAACGCCGTCGATTTGCACATTTCGACCGTCGGCGGCCCCGGCAACCCGCCGAACATGCGCTACTCGGTGCAAACGCAAACTGCGTTCGGCGACAAGACGCCGCAGTTGTGGAGCGCGCTCAATACGGTGGGGCCGGTCGACCGCGCCGCCTCGTCGATTTCTTCGGTCGGCCCGTCGCTCGGCCGTGAATACCTAACGAACGCCTTGTGGGCGCTCGTCATCGCGCTCGGAATCCAATTCATCTATATCGCGTTCCGCTTCGGCTGGAACTACATTTTCGGGCTCGTCACCGTCATCGCGCTCGTGCGCGATGCAGCGATGATGATCGGCATCTACGCGATCGCCGGAAAGCGGGCCGACGACGCGTTTTTGGCCGCAGTACTGACGGTTATCGGTTACTCCGTGATGGATACGATCGTCATTCTCGATCGGATTCGCGAAAATACCAAACTGATGGTCGACTCAACTTACGACGAGATCGTCAACACGTCAATCAAGCAGACGATGACGCGTTCGCTCAACACGTTGGCCACGGTGGTCATCACGCTCGTGGCGCTGCTGGCGCTCGGCGGTGCGTCGCTGCAGAATTTTGCGTTCGCCCTGCTCGTCGGCATCGTCTCGGGCGGTTACCACTCGATCTTCTATTCAGCGCCGCTCGTGCTGGTGTTTCGCAAGCGCCAGTTCGAAGCAGCCGCACGCCGCCGTCGCGCGGGGCTCGCGCAATCGCAAGCGCGCACGCCGCGGACGGTTGCGGAGGCCAAAGCCCTTGGAGCGCGCGGCGGAATGGCGCGCGAAGACATCGTGGCGGCGCGCCGCGAACGACGAGCGAAGAACAAGTCGGTGCGGCCTGCCGGCACGGGCCCGGCGCGCTATCGCAAGAAACGCGAAGACGGCGCAACCGCAACCGCGATCGATCAAGCGGACGTCGTGGAGGACACCGAGCTCGAAGAGTACGATCCGCTCGACGCACAAAACGCCGGCTTGCACGATGAAGCGCTCCGGCAAGGGCACGAAGAGATCGAATTGAACTTGGAAGGCTTCGAGTTGCAATCGGAGCCGCCGGAGCACGACGACGCCCACAAGGAAGAGTCCTAAACCAACGCGCTTACCGCCACCGACCGCGTCGGAGGCGGCCTTCGAAAAACTGCTCGCATCGTTTGATGCGTCGCCCTTGTGTCACCCTGAGGCGCGCGCGCAGCGCGCCTCGAAGGGTTCGACGAACACGTTTATTGCGCAACTCTTTGCGGACAAAGCGAAGTTTCTCGAAGACGACCCATTTCGGACGATCGGCGAAGCTGCGGAGTTCTACACGAAAGCGGTCGGCGTATCGTTCGAAGGACGGCAAGACGTCG
>JAFAIW010000182.1 GCA_019236495.1 Vulcanimicrobiota bacterium
GCTCGCTATCACGACCAGGCGCACAAGGAGTGCTACATCGCCAACTCCGTCAACTTTCCGGTGCGGCACGTCGTCGAGACCATCGTGGAGCCTTCGCCCGCATGAGCGCCGCCGTCGAAACGGGGCGCGATCGCCAGTTCGCCGCCGTCGTCTGGCTGATGGTGGCACTCGTCAGCATCTATCTGCTCGGCACCGCGGCGGTGGGCGTGCGCGTGGGGCACGAAATCGCTAAGGCCGAACGCAACCCCGCCATTGCGGTCGGCACCGCGATCGTCGGCCACCGCCGGATGGAAAACTACGTCGTGCAAACGCACGTCCCGCAGTGGATCAGCGCGTCGCCGACCTTCTGGATGGGACTTCACTCCGCGGAGTGAGAACGCTCCCCCCAGGATGAGGAATCATCTCGCGCTCGTCGGCTTCATGGCTTCCGGAAAATCCACGATCGGCAAGCGGCTGGCGCGCACGCTGAAAATCCCCTTCGTCGACACCGACGACCTGATTCGCGAAGCGCACGGCGAAATCGAAGACATTTTCTACAATCGCGGCGAGAAGAAATTCCGCGAGATCGAAGCGCGGGTCATCGAAGAGGCCCTCCAGGGCGCGCCGTCGGTGATTGCGCTGGGCGGCGGCGCGGTGACGCACGAACCGTCGCTGCATGCGCTGAAGAAACACGCGTACCGCATCTTCATCAAAGTCTCACCTGAACAGTCGCTGGCGCGGCTGCGTCGCAGCCCGCGCGTTCGCCCGCTGCTCGGGCAGCAACCCTCGCTGCATCGCGTGAAAGAACTCTACGAAAAACGCATGCCGGCCTATGCCCACAGCGACCTGACGATCGAAGCCACCGATCTGACGACGCCGCAAATCGTCGAGCAGATCGTCACGTGGATGCACAAGAAGAAGATCAAACTGTGATCCGCAACGACGATCTGCCCTATCCGATCGTCGTCTCCACCAACATCCGTCCACCCCTTCGGCAGTTCTTGCGCGAAGCGCGCCGCTTTGTCGTCCTGTGCGATGCGAACGTTGCAAAGCGCGCGCATGCGCTGACCGCCGGAATCAAAGGACGGCTCGGCGTGCTGCCCTTTGCGCTGGGCGAGCGGCGCAAAACGCTGGGGACGCTCGAGCACATTTTCGACGCGCTCGCGGAGGCCGGCGCGGAGCGCACGACCACCGTGGTCGGCGTGGGCGGGGGCGTCGCCAGCGATCTCTTCGGACTGGCCGCAGCCCTGTACGTGCGCGGCGTACCCTACGCGCACGTCGCGACGACGCTCGTTGCGATGGTCGATGCCGCAATCGGCGGCAAAACGGGCGTGAACCTGCGCGCCGGAAAAAATCTCGCGGGCACATTCGTGGATCCGCGTGCGGTGTTTTGCGACGTCGAAGCGTTGCAAACGCTTCCGTACCGGCATTTGCGCGAAGGCCTGGCGGAGATGGTGAAACACGGGGTCATCGAAGGGGGCGACGTTTTCGAAGCGCTCGAGACCCTCGCGCCGCATGCGTTTTGGCGCTGGCCGTGGGAAACGGTGATCGCCGATTCGCTGAAGGTCAAAACCATGATCGTCAACGACGACCGGCTCGAAGCGGGCGCGCGCGAACTGCTCAATCTCGGCCACACCTTCGCGCATGCGTTCGAGCGCGCCGGCCGGTATCGGGTTTCACACGGCGCGGGGGTTGCGGTCGGCCTGCGGGCGGCCGGCCTGCTGGCGCTACGCCTGGGGCGCTGGAGCGAGGCCGAACACTTCCGCATGCTCGCCTTGCTCGCGCTCTTGCGCCTGCCGCTCCTCGTGGAAGAGGATCCTGCCGCCGTCCTAGCGGCGATGCGCGTTGATAAGAAGAAGAGAGACGGCGAGCTGCGCTTCGTGGTGCCGCGGTCGCTCGGTGACGTCGAAACCGGCGTCCGCGCCTCCGATCGAACGGTAATGCGCGTGCTGGAGCGGTGTGTCACGGTACCCGATGAAAGCGAGTTTTGGTAGTTGCGGGCGTATGATATAAACGGATGGGTATGTTTGGGTTCTTAGCGGCGCTGCTCATCGCAGCCAACACGCCGGCGGCCGAGCCGCTGCCGACGCTTCCACCGACCATCGGAATCGTCAACGTTCGGGCGCACTGTAACGACGTGGAGCGCACGGTCTATCACGTGCTGCCGGTCCTGATGCAAAACGATGCGGCGATCAACAAATCGATCGTCACGTTGGCAAAGGTC